>JAHEEH010000336.1:395-3360 GCA_024640835.1 Bacteroidota bacterium | reverse complement strand
AACTTTTGAACTGGACGGACGTCCGGCGATCGGCGGAGAGCCGAAACATCCCGTCGTCCTGCGTCGCGATCCACAATCGACCCAGGGCATCCTCCGCGGAACCGGTGGCGATCCCTTCGGCGGGGCTCGGCCCCGACTCGATCCGGTCGAACACCGAGTCGAACACCCGGGTGCGCGGATCGAATTCGAAGGTCTGATCGATGTCGAGGACCCGAACCCGACCGTCCGGCAGAGCGGTCAGTTCCTGTATCACGCCCCGGGCCCCGGGCATCGAGCCGTCGTCCCGGTTGTTCCACTGGTCGACCCGACCGGTCGGATCCAGCCTCAGAAGACCGTACCCGTTCGTTCCGATCCACACGGCGCCGGCGTCGCCCGGCGCCATCGACCAGAGGTCGTTGGTCGGCAGCCCGCCGCCCCGGCCGCCGTTACCCGTCCGAAAGTTCGTCCACGTCCCGGTCTCCGGGTCCTGCCGGAATGCCCCCGATCCCATGGTGGCCAACCACAGGGCTCCGTCCGAGGCCCGCGCGATGGCAAAGGGCGTCTCGCCCGCATAGCCCATCGATGCCGTATCCACGGACCGTATCGGCCGGAAGGTCGGTCCTACCGGATCGAACCACTTCCCCCCGTTGAGCCACATGATCCCCGAACGATCCTGAAAGACGTCCGTGGGCCTGGCCGGAGGGCTCTCGGGGTCCAGCGGATCATGAATCCAGTAATCGTAGAACCTGCCCGCTTCCGGATCGAAGCGGATCACACGCCCGTTCAACGAGACGAGCCAGTAGACGCCGTTCCGGTCCTGCTCGATGCACCGCCCCCCCCGCCATCAGGAGCACCGTGGGAGGCTCCCCCAGGGTGTCGAACCGGAAAATTCCGCGGTCCGTGCTCACCACCAACTTCCCGGAGTGGTCCCGGGAGAACTGGAAGACCCACGCACCCGCCAGCGGCTCGAATGCAGCGGGACGGACCAGCGAACGGGTCGCCATGTCCAGGGCGTACAGCCCGATGGCCCCGACGAGCACGGTCCCGTCGTCCAGCACTTCGAGGCGCGGGAGGCCGAAGAAGCCCGGCATGCCGAGGATCGGATCTGCCGGATCGTACCGAACGAATCGGTCGAGCGAGTCGGAGCCTGCCGGCACGCGGTACAGCATGGCCCCGCCGGCCTCCCGCGGGCGCGACGTGCCGAACCAGACGTCGCTGTCCGAACCCTCGACGAACTGATAGACGTCGGGCGCATCGATCGGGAAGCTCTTCACGACGCCGGAGTTGGGATCGAGACGGAAGGTGCCTTCTCTCGACCCGACCCACAGCGCGCCATCTGCCGCTTCGAACAGCCCCGACACGTTCACGCCGCCGAGGAACCGCCGGAAGGTCTCGGTCGCAGGGTCGAATCGCGCGACCCCCTCGCCCGGAAAGCCGACCCATACCCCCCCCGATGCCGAAGGGATCGGCCGACCGGTGGTGTTGTGCGGGATCGACGTGCTGTCGGAAGGATCATTTCTGTATACCACCTTCCGCGAGCCATCATACCGGACCAGCCCGTCGGCGGCGGCAATCCAGATGAATCCGTCCACGTCCTGCATGGGTACCCCGCCGTCGACGCCGATCGACCGGAATCGGACCTGGCGGTCCTGGGCCGTCGCCGGACGGTGTGCGGATGCGGACACACCGAGCAGGACCACCACAGCGAGTATCCTGCGAAATTGCGGGCGGTCGTTCATGATCGGTGTGGATAGCGGGCGCCGCATGATCGTCCAGCGGGAAGGGCTCCCGCAACGATGCCGGGAACAGAAATTCCCTTCCCCGGGCGGTGTCGGCCCTACAGGAGCCCTAAGGGATTCCGGATTGTTAGTTCGGACGGTCTATCGTAGTAGTCGAGACCGCCCTGTCGACCCGGAGGAGTGTCATGCGCAAGAATCTGTTGCTTGCCGTCGACCTCCAGTGTTTCTTGATGGATGTCCGTGCTCCGTATTTTGGGTCGTGCTTGGCGACTGGCCGCCTTGTTCGCCGTCCGGGCGGCGTGATCCGTATCGAATGGTCCATGACGGAGCTCCAAGCCTTCACATCCTGAGACCACCATGACCCAACGATACGCGGCTGCAGGTCGCGCACTGGTACTTTCCGTAGCGCTCCTCGCCTTCACCTCCTCCGGCGGACGGGCCCAGTCGGTCGGTCCCGATCTGCCCGGCATCCAGGTCTCCGTGGGACCCCAGGTGTCGACCCTGGGAATCGGTGCGGGCGCCTCGGTGCGGTTCGCCAGGATGTTCGGCGCCTCCGTCGAATATCACTTCACACCGGCTTTCCCCGATATCGAGGAGTCCGGGACCAACAACCGCCTCACGGCGGACGTGTCCGTGCACGGTGGAACGCTGATGGCCACATGGCATCCGACCGGCGGATCATTCGCCGTGGGCGCCGGCCTGTTTTTCGGCGGTGCAAACGCCGATATCACGCTCGATCTGGACCCGAACGGAACTACGACCGTGGACCTGGGCGATCATTCGTATGACGCGGCGGACGTCGGGACCGTCTCGGGCGAAATCGACTACAGCGGGGTCCGTCCGGTGTTCGCCCTGGGCCTCATGGGAACCGGTCTGAACGTCGTGCTGGGTGCCGCGATCGTCGGGCCCGATGCGTCCCTGTCGGCCGACGGCGCGCTCTCGACGGATCCGGAATTCCGGCGTGACCTGGATCTCGAGATCGAGGACCTTAATGACGACCTTTCGAAGGTGCCCGTGTATCCCTATGTCCGCATCGGGTGGCGATTCGGGGTGCTGTAGACGGCGGCATCAACCCTCCGGGACCGGCACGTGTCGGTGGAATGACGGGCAACGGTGAAATCGGAATGGAGCTCGACAAGTCGAGGACCATGCGCACCGTCCTCGTCCTCGACGCCGTTGCCACCGCGCTGCTCGCGTTCACGCTGGTCGGCATCCATGCCTTCCGCGACCTCGTCTTCGCGATCGGC
>JAHEEH010000336.1:0-385 GCA_024640835.1 Bacteroidota bacterium | reverse complement strand
CTCCTCTCGGTAGCCTGGATGGGCAGGGGACGTTCGGAAGCCGCACGGCGGGTCCGCTCCACCCGCGGCCTTCCTGTGCTGGGAGTCACGTGCCTGGTCCTGATGGCTGCCGAGAAGATCATGATCGACGAGGTGGCCCACGAGACGGTGGGCGGCTGGACGCTGCAGACCGAGTACATCCTGCTGTACGTGATGCTCGGCGTGCAACTGGTCTACAACGTCCTGCTCGGACGGGCTCTGCTCGGGGCTCACGGGCGGTGATCCGATTGCGGAATCGGGGAAGCCCCCCTTGCCCCGGGATCCTTGTGGGAGTCACGCCTCCGCATCGGACGCGTACCGCGTGTTCGTCTACGATCGCGGGGACCAGTGATTCTGCTCGCCCAAC
>JAHEEH010000335.1 GCA_024640835.1 Bacteroidota bacterium | reverse complement strand
GGAAGCGGCTCACCTGCTTCTGAACGCCGGACGGGCCATCCAGGGGATGGATTATGCCATGCGGTCTGGCATCCTCGCCGCCGAAACGGTGCTCGCCGCGAAGGAGAAGGGGGACTACTCTGCGTCGGTGCTTTCCTCGTATCGCAGCGCGCTCGAAGGAAGCTACGTGATGAGGGACATGCGTTCCTTCCAGGACGCCGTCCGGTTGCTGCACGACCCGGCCATGCACACGTCGATCCCGTCCGTGGTCTGCGACTTCGGCCGGCAGTTCTTCACGGTTTCGGGTGAGCCCGCCCGGAAGGCGTCGTCCATGTTCCGGTCGTCCGTACAGCGGCACGCATCGTACTGGGAACTGGTCAAGCTCGGAGTCCGGGGGGCCAGAGCGCTATGACGAAGGCACCGACCATCGTGGAGCGCCTGGGAACGGTCGCGTACCGGAACCAGGGGCGCTCCGACGCCAGGGCGCATATCCTGGTGGACACCGCCGTCTGCAATGGCACGTGTCCGCATCGGTGCACGACGTACGTCTGTCCGGCCAACTGCTATACGGAGGACGACGAGGGGCAGGTCCGATTCCAGTTCGAGGACTGCATCGAATGTGGCACGTGCCTGTACGCCTGCGACCAGGGTGCCGTCCGGTGGAGGTTTCCCGATCCGGAATCGGGACGGGGAGTCAACTGGTCCCTGGGATAGGCAACCGCCATGCTCCTTCCCATCGGCGACGACGATCGTGACCTGTATCGGCCATCCTACGTGACGACCGCCCTGGTCGCGGTGAACGCCGCGGTCTTCCTCCTGCTGCAGGGAGCGAGTTCGGAGAATGCCTTCACGTATGGCTGGTCGGCGATTCCGTACGAGCTCACGACGGGCCTCGACCTGACGGGCATTCACCGGATCCTGGTCGACGGCCGGGTCGTGAGCATACCGCACGCGCCCGGTCCGACACCCATCTGGCTGACCGCGTTTTCCGCCATGTTCATGCACGGAGGATTCGGTCACCTGGCGGGAAACCTGCTCTACCTCTGGATTTTCGGTGACAACGTGGAGCACCGGTTCGGCCACCGCGTTTTCCTGGCCTTCTACCTGGTGAGCGGCCTGGTGGCCACGGCAGCACAGGTCGCCCTCGCCCCGGAGAGCATCGTTCCGACCCTGGGGGCTTCCGGGGCCATTTCCGGGGTGCTGGGGGCTTACCTGGTCCTCTTTCCCAGGAACCGGGTGCACGCCCTGTTCTTCGTGTGGGTGGTATCGATCCCGGCTGTCCTGGCGATCGGCCTGTGGATCGGTCTCCAGTTCCTTCTGGGCTGGAGCTCCCTGGTGATGCCCGAGACGGCGGCGGGAGGGGTCGCCTACGCGGCCCACATCGGAGGCTTCGCCGCCGGGGCGATCCTGGCCTCGGTGCTTCGGATCTTCATTCGCGAGGAACGGCCGGGGCTCTTCAGCACCGTCGCCGGACGTCACGGCCGCTAGCGGAGACGGGGCTCAGTCGGTCGTCTCTTCCTCGGTCTCCTCGGACTCGGACGCATCGCTCGTCGTTTCGCCGGTCGCTCCGTCCCCCGTTTCCGCGGTTGCATCCGCTTCCTTTCCGGCGGCCGGAGCCTTGCGCTTGGCCTTCTTCCGCTTCTTCTTCTTGGTGAAGCTCAGCTCCTCGCCCCCCTTCTCGACGTCGTAGGAGATGACGAGGACGTCGGAATCACCCAGATCGTGGGCCAGGATGGCCTCGGCCATCGGGTCCTCCACGTACTTCTGGATGGCCCGGCGGAGCGGCCTCGCACCGAACTTGGGATCGAACCCCTTGTCCACCAGGAAGGTCTTGGCGGTTTCGTCGAGCTCCACTTCGATTCCGAGCTCCGCGGCACGGGCGAAGAGCTCGGACGCCATCAGCTGGATGATCGAATGGATGTGCTTCTTCTCCAGCGGGTGGAAGACGATGACGTCGTCGATCCGGTTGAGGAACTCCGGGTTGAACACCCGCTTGAGGGCATCCTGGACCGTGGACTTCAGCGCCTGGTAGTCGAATTCCGTATCGGACTGCTCGAACCCGATGCCCTTTCCGAGATTGCGGATGTCCCGGGCTCCGATGTTGGACGTCATGATGACGATCGTATTCCGGAAATCCACCTTCCGGCCCAGGCCGTCCGTCAGGACGCCGTCATCGAGGACCTGCAGCAGGATGTTGAAGACGTCCGGGTGGGCCTTCTCGATCTCGTCGAGCAGGACGACCGAATATGGCTTACGGCGGACCTTCTCGGTGAGCTGTCCGCCCTCCTCGTATCCCACGTATCCAGGAGGCGCGCCCACGAGGCGACTCACGGAGAACTTCTCCATGTACTCGCTCATGTCCACGCGGATGAGCGCGTCCTGCGAGTCGAACAGGTACTGCGTGAGCTTCTTGGCAAGCTCCGTCTTGCCGACTCCCGTCGGTCCGAGGAATATGAACGAGCCGATGGGCCGCTTGGGATCCTTGAGGCCGGCGCGTGTCCGGCGAATGGACCGGGAAAGCTTGCGGATGGCCTCTTCCTGGCCGACGACGGACGCCTCCAGCTCCTCCTCCATCCGAAGAAGCTTCTTCGTCTCGGGCTCCGAGATCTTGTCGACGGGTATTCCGGTCATCATGGCGACAACCTCGGAAATGTCGTGCACCGTGACGTCGTGGACCTCCGATTCCGCCTTCTCCTCCCAGGCCTTCTTCGCGGCGTCGAGGTCCTCGAGGAGCTTCTTCTCGCTGTCGCGCAGCCGGGCGGCTTCCTCGAACTTCTGGCTCTTGACCACGCGGTTCTTTTCGTCGCGGATTCCCTCGATCTCCTCCTCCAGGCGCACGACGTCCGCGGGCACGCGAATGTTGGAAAGGTGCACGCGCGCGCCGGCTTCGTCCATCACGTCGATGGCCTTGTCCGGCAGGAAACGGTCCGTGATGTAGCGCTCGGAGAGCTTCACGGTCAGGCGCAGTGCTTCGTCGTCGTACCGGACGTTGTGGTGCTCCTCGTACCGCTCCTTGATGTTCGCGAGGATCTCTATGGTCTCGTCGGGACTGGACGGATCGACCAGGATCTTCTGGAAACGACGATCCAGCGCGCCGTCCTTCTCGATGTGCTGACGGTACTCGTCCAGGGTCGTAGCCCCGATGCACTGGATCTCACCCCGGGCGAGAGCCGGCTTGAACATGTTGGACGCGTCCAGGCTGCCGGAAGCGCCTCCCGCCCCGACAATAGTGTGCAGCTCGTCGATGAAGAGGATGACGTCGGGGCTCTTCTCGAGCTCGTTCATCACGGCCTTCATCCGCTCCTCGAACTGGCCACGGTACTTGGTGCCGGCGACGAGGGCGGCCAGATCGAGGGTCACGATCCTCTTGTCGTAGAGCACCCG
>JAHEEH010000334.1 GCA_024640835.1 Bacteroidota bacterium | reverse complement strand
GTTAGACAAGTGCCCCCATTGATAGCCGTGATCTCCCCTCATCCGCTACAGGGGCGCAACCGCTCTGCCGTGTAGGACAATGTCTTGTGGACAATAATTCCAAAGGCGCCGAATGATGTCAGGGAATGCCCCACACTCGGCGTCCATCAGATGACCACGGACAATCCCTCCGACGCCGCTCCGCAGTCCACGGCAGATCCGGAAAGAAGCAGACGGGCGCGGCTGATCAGGTCGTCCACCCCGGAATCGGACCGGTCGGGATCGTGATGGTACAGCAACAGGCGCTTCACCGAGGCCTCCATCGCCAGGCCGCAGGCCTCGGCCACGGTGCTGTGTCCCCAGCCCCTGCGGAATTCCAGCTCGGCCTCCGTGTACTGGGCGTCGTGCACGAGCACGTCGGCTCCATCACAGAATCGGGCAAGATCCTCTATGCAGACCCGATCGGAGCCGCAGGCACCGATCTCGTTGTCCGGCATGAAGACGAAGGAACCGGCCTTCGTGCGGACACGGTAGCCATAGCAGCGGCCCGGGTGGTTGACCTGCATGGCGTCGATCGCGACACCGAACGGCTCGAGCACGGTGCCCAGCGGTGAGGTGTCCACGCGGATTTCCGCGGCCAGGTCGGCCGGCAGGACGGGGAACCGGATGCCGTCCAGCTGCTCCAGGGCCATGTCTCCCCACGCAGGCTCGAGCCCGCCCAGGAGCACGATGCGAGCATCCGGATCGTTTCGGGGGCCGAACAGGGGAAGCCCCTGGATGTGATCCCAGTGCAGGTGGGTCAGCAGGACATAGTACGTGTGCGGTCCCGGCGGCATGGAGGCGCCGAGCGGCCGGATGCCCGTTCCCGCGTCCAGAACGAGGGTGTGCCCGGCGTCGAGAGCCAGCGACACGCACGACGTGTTACCGCCGTATCGGACGGTGTGCGGTCCCGGTGTCGGGATCGATCCTCGTACGCCCCAGAAACTCAGCGTCATGCCGTCACCATGCGGGGGACCGCTTCACGAACGGAATCTACGATACGCGGTGTATCGGCGTGAGGCTGTATTACGCAAGCGCCAACTCCTGCCGGGGAATTCCGCACACGCGGGTCGCTGCTGCCGGGAAAGGCCCGCCATGAGGGGCTTCCGAAGGCGGTAGATCGATGCCGGAGTTTCCCGGGCGCGTCCGTAGGACGGCTCCCGGTACACGGGATCCCGGATCAGTCCGAATCCATGGGCACCACGCACGAAGACGTGGCGGACGACAGGGCGGCCTCGAAATCCGAGTACAGCGCGGCCCACCGCGGATCCTCCCCGGGATGGCAGGCGAGGCAGGCCCCGACACGGAGGATGGCACGTTGCTCGTCCGGAGTCAGGGGGCGGGCGTCGCTCCGCGTGGCGTTCGGAAGGGGGGCGGGCTCCAGGAACGGGATCCAGGCGTCGGCGGGCAATCCATCACGGGCGGGGCCGTAGACCGGGGTGAACACCCACCGCCTGTCGGCGCCCAGGCGCAGCGCGCCGCGGCCGAACCCGAGGGCCAGGGGATCCAGGTGGCACGACGCGCAGCTCCGTCCGGCAGCCGACGTCGTGTGGGGCACGGACGGGGCGTAGAGCCGGTGGAAGGCTCCCGTGCCCACGGCGGCACCGGGGTCGCCCCGCGTCGGATCCGGATTGAGGGTCATGATCATGCCGGGAATGAAGGGCTCGATTCTGCCGGTGCTCTCCCGGACCCCGAGAACCGGCGGATCCGGCCGGAAGTCCGCGACGAGTTCGAGCCAATCCCCCGTGGCCGTCCGCTGCGTATGACAGCCGATGCACTGGGGCGCCCATGCGGAATGGCAGCTCTGACAGGACAGCCGCTCGTGCCCGGTGCCGGTACAGGCGGAGGCGGGCGGGGAAAGGGTCCGCACGCGGCTGTCCAGCTTGCCCTCGAGCACGGGGCGTCCGAGGGAGTCCAGGTAGGTGTTGACGAGCGCGAGTCCCGAGCGGTCCGACACCAGGAAACGGCGTCCGGGCAGTTCCCAACCCTCGCGGAGCGCAACGATCCGCCGGTCCTCGTCCGTCAGTTCGGTCCACGTGAGCGTCGAGGGAGCGCCGCTGAAATGGCAGGACGTACAGGAGGTCTCGATGGCCTGCTCCTGGTGGGTGTGGCGCTTGCCGTCTCCCATCGTCTCCCGGGAGGTATGGCAGTCGATGCACTCGAGACCGGCGTCGTGATGTACGTCACCCGGGGCACGTGCCACGACGCGGCCGTCGGCTAGGATGGTCAGGGAGGAATCGGCAGGATCTACGCTCCGGTAGTCCAGCACGGTCTCGTGCCACCCCTGGTAGTTCATGCTGATGCGTCCCGAGCGGCTGTGGCATGCGAAGCACCGGTCGGAAGGCAGGTACGTCGAGATGCGGGCGTGCGGTGAGCCCGGGTCGTACGTCAGGTGGCACGCCAGGCAGCCACCCCCTTTCGACAGGGGGTGCAGCGCTCCGATCTCGGTCTTGGGGGTGCCCAGGTGGCAGGTGGAGCAGAGCTGGAGCAGGTGGGTGTCGGCCGGCGAATCCCCGAGGTCGTCCATCCCGTCCGTGCCGTCCGGCGTGTCTCGTTCGCCGAACACCCATCGGTCCACCGAGACGATGCCGCGTGCCGTGGCCATGAGCGATCCCGTCACACGTTCGACGATCGCCGGATGGCAACCCGGGCTGCCGCAGGACTCGCTCGCATCAGCCAGGTTTCCCGGAATGGCCCGCATGTTCGCGTGGGCCGATTCGGCTCCCCTGGCGGCGGCGTTTCCCCCGTGGCACGAGACACACCCGATGGCCAGCGGTCGGTGAAACCGCGAGAAGCCCGCTTCTTCGCCATGGCACGTGCGACACTGTTCCCGCACGAATGAAACCGGCTGCTCCTCCGGCTCCGGCAGGCAACCGGCCGCAACGAGCGCGACCAGAACGACCGCGACGGTCAGCAGCCCTCGTTGGCCACCTTGATCCGGGGCCGGACTACCGGGCGCACCGATCGCTGGATCGGCTCCGGGGCCTCGTCGGACTCCCCGGTCAGGTATCGGACCACCGCAGCCCGCGTCCGGTATTCGTCCCATGCTTCTTCGCTCTGTTCTGTCGGGGGCTCGGGCATGGTGAGCACCTCCCGTTCACAGGCCTGGTGGCCTCCGGACAGAACATACGTCTGCTCGTGGATCGCTTTCACCCTGCGGAACGGTTCGACCGCGTCTTCATCCGACTCTCCGTACAGCACCAGGACGTGCCCGGAGGGGATCGCGCGGATGGCATCGGTATCCAGCGAGTCGGCGGGCATCGATTCGGCGGTGCGAATGCCGTTCTCCAGGAACCGCGCGAGGGGCCGGATGTCGAGAAGGTGGTAATGCTGATCGCCCGAGATCACCCACGAAG
>JAHEEH010000333.1 GCA_024640835.1 Bacteroidota bacterium | reverse complement strand
GCGGAGGCGAACATCTCCTCTCCCACCCGAAGCATGTCGCGCAGGTCGTCCACGGCGTCCCGGACGGACGAAGAACGCTCGGATCCCAACCAGTCGAACAGAGGAGCCACGGCGTGATTCAGGCGAGGTTGAGCCGAACGGCGATGCGACGCGCGGCGGCGCGCACCGACGGGGACACGTCGCTCAGCGCGCACATCCGGTACGGGCCGTCCGCCAGGTCGTCCAGAACGTCCGGGCTGCCGAGAGAGCAGGGGATAACGGAAACGCGGGCCTCGAGATGACGGAAGAGGGTCACCTGGTCCGGCTGAAGGCCGAAACGGTGCCAGGCAGCGGGCTTCACGACCAGGGCGCACACGACGATACCGTGCCCGGCGGCCCGATCCACGAGCCGGCTGGCCTCGTCGCCCGACACCTGCGGGCCGACGGTGTCCACCGTCGCCCCCGGAATGAGCCTGCGGAAGATCTCCTCGGCGGGGGAAAGGGTCGGATCGGGATAGTCCGGAATGGGGCGGAACACCAGGACGTGAACGCCCCGCTCCCGTGCGGCCTGGCTCCATTCGCCGGGGATCGTTCCCTCCTCCCGGATGGCCGCCTCGGCTACGGCCTCCGCGAGCTCCGAGGCCTCGTCCGGCGCGCCACCCGCAGCGGGCGGGTCGACGAACACGTCCGGTCCGTGTCGGGCGATGAGTCGCTCCTTCAGGTTCCATACGCGCCGGAATGCGGCGTCCAGGCTTTCCTCGGGCAACGTGCCGTCTTCCACCGCCCGGACCATGGAGTCCACGGCGAGCGCGGGCTCCTCGATATCGAGGAGGACGTCCACGCCGCCGGCCACCAGGTCGGGGGCCTGCCGGGCGGCTTCCGCCCCGGCCCCCGCCATGAGGAGGCTGTCGGAAACCACCACGCCCTCGAAGCCCATCTCCCCACGAAGCAGGTCGCGGAGGATGGCCGCAGATCGGGTGGCCGTGCTGCCGGACGGATCCAGCGACGGATAGGCGACGTGGGCCGTCATGACGCTCGAAACGCCGGCCGCGATGGCCGCGCGGAACGGGGCGAGCTCGGTCCGGTCGAGCGACGCCCGCGATCGGGACACGCGCGGGACGGTCGCGTGCGAATCCGTGTCGGTGTCCCCGTGGCCCGGAAAATGCTTCGCCGTGGCGAATACTCCTCCCTCGCGGCATCCCGAGATGAACGCCTGGACGAGCTCACCGGCCATCTGGGGCTCCGAGGAGTAGGCGCGGGTGGAAATGATGGGGTTCGCCGGGTTGGAATGCACGTCCGCGACGGGCGCGAAAATCCAGTGGATGCCGTACGACAGGGCCTCTTTCGCCGTCAGCCAGGCGAGGTGATGGACCATGGCGGGAGCACGGTCGCCCAACCCCCCGTAGGCCATCGCATGCGGAAGCACCGTCCCTCCAGCCATCTGCTGTCCGGCACCCCGCTCCAGGTCGGCCGCCACCAGGAGGGGGTACGGCGCGCTCCGCTGCAGGCGTCGGAGGGCGTCCGGCGTCCGGTGCGCGTCCCCCCGGAACAGGACCACACCTCCCACGGGGACCTCCTGGACCAGGGCCGCGATCCGGTCGACGTCCGTTTCGGCCGGAACCGGGGGCGGCATGTTGGATCCCAGCCGCGGGAAGATGAGCTGTGCCGCGCGCTCACGCAGCGTGGTCGGAATTCGCGGCATGGGAGACAGGGGTGTGTTCTGTCGGCAAGTTAGCGATACAGACCGTGGCGGGTGACGTACCGGAGAACGGCGTCCGGGACGATGTACCGGACGGACTCCCCGGCCCGCAGGCGCCGCCTCACGTCGGTGGACGAGACGTCAAGAAGCGGAACGTCGAGCGGAATCACGTCGTCGTCGATCGTGGGCTCGCTGCCGGGACGCGGGTAGACCACGAGTCGGGCGAGGCGCCGGATGCCCTCGGGGTCGCGCCAGTTCGCCATCCCCGCCAGGCTGTCCCCTCCGATCACGAGGAACAGGTCCCAGTCCGGGTGCTCCTCCCGGAGGGAGGCGAGCGTTTCGACCGTCCACGAGGGGCCCGGGCGACGGAGTTCGCCGTCCCAGGCTGCGAATCCGTCGTGTCCCTCGATGGCCAGCTCCACCATGGCGAGGCGGTGCTTCGCCCCGGTGGGAGGGGAGTCCACCTTGAGCGGGGACTGGAAGGCAGGGACCCACAGAACCCGGTCCAGATGCGCCTGCACCCGGGCCTGTTCGGCGACGATCAGGTGGGCGAGGTGAGGAGGGTCGAACGATCCTCCGAATACCCCGATCTGTTTCACGATTGCGGTTCCGTCTCGCTGGCGACGGCTTGGAGCATGCCCCTGGCCTCGGCGTAGGCCGACTCGGCCTCCTTCAGCACCGGGCTGTCCGGGAAGATCTGAAGCAGGCGGTCGTAATTCGACATCGCCTGGCGGAGGCGGTCGGCCTGTTTCGCGGCCACGCTCTGCCGCGCGAACGTGACATATGCGCGGATGGCGCCGAGCAGCGCGTCGTCCGCCCATGTGGTGTCGTAGTAGTCGTCAAAGACCGACTCGTACGTGAGGGCCGCCGCCTCGGAGAAGCCGCGCAGTTCGTACTGCGCCGCCGCATCGTACCGTTTGTGGGCCAGCTTGTCTCGAAGCTCCACGACGCGGGTCTGCGCCTCGTCGGTCAGCGGGTGGTCCGGAAATCTCGTCATGAAGAGCTGGAATTGCGCGATGGCCTGCTCCGTGTCGGTCTGGTCCAGCTTGTACTGGGGAGAGCGGTCGAAGTAGGTCATCGCCAGCTCGTAAGACGCCTGGGCGACGCGCGGGTCGGAGCGGAAGATCTGCGTGAAGCGCGTGAATTCGTTGGCCGCCAGGAGGAATTCGCGATTTCCGCGGTAGGCGCGCGCCAGCATCAGCTGCGCGTCGGCGGCCCACTCGTGCGTTCGGCCGAAGTCGAACACGCCCTGGAGATAGGGGATCGCATCGGAGTACTTCTCCGCCTCGAAGAGCGCCTTTCCGCGCTCGAAGGCGTCCCGCGGTCCCTCGTAGGAGACACGTCCCGAGCCGCCGCATCCGATCGCGAAGAGCAGAACGAGGGGAAGAAGTCGTGCGAAGACGTTGCGCATGGACGTGGTCGGTGAGGGACGGACGTGCGGGCCGCCACGACGCGGAGGTCGAGGTGGGCCGTCCCATACGACCTGTCGCCGCAGGCAGTTCCGGTCAGCGAAAGAGCTCCAGCCGACCGTCCCGGAACCGGTGAAAGAAAAGCGCGCGATTGACCTGGCCTCCGTCGAACCAGATCCGGTGGGCGATTCCTTCCCAGGCCGGGAAAGCGCGGATCGCATCGGCCAGGTCGTCCGGATCGGCGTCGAGCCCCGGATCGGTGGTCGCCGCAAGAACGAACGACGTCAC
>JAHEEH010000332.1 GCA_024640835.1 Bacteroidota bacterium | reverse complement strand
TACGGCTCGTTTCGCCGTAATCCAGCGTACGGAGCACCACGGCGTCCGTTCGAATGATGGCGGGTTTCTGGATGGACATGGGAGATTCGGGCGCCCCAGGTTATGCGGAGCCGATGCGCGTGTCAACCGGATAAACCCTCTACATGGCACGCGACACCCTCGTCCGGTCCCTGTACCGGTTTCAGCAGCGCATTGGACTGACCGCCCCGGAATTCAGGGCCGTCCTGGTCTTCGCCGGCCTTCTCGTCACCGGCTCGGTCGTCGACTACTGGAGGACCCGCGCGGCCCCCGTCGATCCCGCCGTCTACGAGGAGTCGGAGGCCTACTTCCGGGAACGGGCCGCGATGGCCGGGCTCTTGGGGACCTCCGTCCCGGAATCGACGGCCGCGGATTCTACGGAAACGCCTCCGGGCACCGGACGTGTCCAGGCGGCATCGAGGAGCGGTCCCGTCGGCGAGCCGCCCGTTCCGCGACCGGATCAGGGCCCCGTGGACGTGAATTCCGCGGACTCCGGGTCGCTGCAGGGGCTTCCCGGCATCGGTCCTGCGCTCGCGGATCGCATCGTGACGTTCAGGGAACGGAATGGCCCGTTCCTGTTCGTGGAGGACCTGCTCATGGTCCGGGGAATCGGCACAAAGACCCTCGAAAGACTGGCCCCCCTCGTCACGGTGGACGGCGTGCCGGCTCCGGATTCCGTGCGCGGTCCGGTGTCCGGCGGAACCGGCCCATGACGACCGGGGAACGGGGCGCGACCCTCGCCTCCATCACTCCGGAAGGGGAGGTTCCTCGGCACGGTCTCCCGTTCCGTTCGTGCGCTCGTCTGCAGGCGACGCAACCGTGTCGGAGGTCCACTGCCTGGCCGACTCCTCCTCCCTGCGCAGGAATCGCCACACCGGGACCAGCAGCAGCGCCGCGAGCACGACGAAGCCCAGGAAGGCCACGATGATGATGCCCGTGTAGTCCGATTCCATGTTCCGATCCGCGTGGTCCGGTTGCCCGGCCGGTCAATGCGCCCCTGCCAGGGCCATGAGGCGTTCGATGCGCGCTTCGATCGGCGGATGGGTCGAGAACAGGTTCCGGATTCCGCCCGAGCCGCCCGCAAAGGGGCTGACGATGAACATGTGGGCAGTAGCCGGATTGGCGTCCATCTCATGGCCTTCCACGCCCGAATGCAGTCGGCGCAGGGCGTTCGCCACGGACTCCGGCTTGCCGCAGATGGCCGCTCCGTCCCGGTCGGCCGCGAACTCCCGCGAGCGGGAAATGGCCATCTGGATGAGCATGGCGGCGATCGGCGCAAGCACCAGCATGAGAATCGTCGCGAACGCTCCGCCACGGTCACGATTCCCGCCGAAGAACAGTCCGAACCGCGCGAGCAGCGTGATGGCGGCCGCGATCGTCGCGGCAATGGACGAGGTCAGGATATCCCGGTTCCGGACATGCGCCAACTCGTGCGCGATCACGCCCTCGAGTTCGTCCCGTCTGAGCAGGCGCACGATGCCGTTCGTCACCGCGACCGCCGAATGGCCCGGATTGCGCCCGGTCGCGAACGCGTTCGGCTGGTCGGAAGGGATCACGTAGACCCTCGGCATCGGCAGGCCGGCCTCGCTGCGCAGGCGGTCGATCAGGTCGACGAGTTCGGGCGCATCCGCCCGCTCGACCTCGCGCGCCCGGTACATCGCGAGCACGATCCGGTCACTGAACCAGTAGCTGCCGAAATTGAGGAGGACGGCGACGCCGAATGCGATCAGCATGCCGGAATCTCCGCCGAGCCCCTGCCCCACGAGGGCGAACAGGACGATGAGTGCGGCCATCAGGGCCGCGGTCCGAAGCATGTTCATGGTGCCGGGTGCCTCCGGTCTCGAATCGACGATCAGGTCAGAAGGTGACTCACGACCATTACGTCATACAGGGCATGGGTCCACGCCGCCACGCCGAATCCCCGGGCCAGGTACAGCGCATTCAGCGTGATGCCGAACAGGAACCGGAACGTGAACGACGGAAGCGTGAAGGGGTCCCCGAACGCTCCGACGTAATGGACTGCCGAGAAGAGGAGCGCCCCGGCAACGGCCGCCACCACGTAGGACATCCGGCGATTCCCGGTCGCCCGCGCCAGGAGCCAGGCCATGCCCCCGACGAGAACGACCCGGAAGACGAGTTCCTCGTACAGCCCGGCGCCGAGCGAAAGGGCCAGCATCTGCCCCAGCCCGGGGCGGGCGCCTTCCTGGGCGAACAGGGCCGACTCCGGCGCCACCGTGTAGAACAGTCCCTGCACGATGTTGGCGACGACGGCCGCCACCAGAACGGCGTATACCAGGCTCTCGAGCAGCATCCAGCAGAGCCAGGCCGGCCTCCACGGGAGCTTCCGTTTCCGTTCGAACAGGAGAATGGCCACCCCCGCCGCCATCACCACGAGGCCGACGACGAACATGCCGGAGCCGCCCACGGCCGCGATCAACTGCTTTATCCAGAGGTCGGCTCCCACCCGCACCTGCTGAGCGGAACCCTGGTTGACGAGCAGGATCAGGATTTCGTAGGCGAGGAACAGGGGCAGCGCGGCAATGAACCCGTACGAAGCCGAACGCGTCACCTCGAGATAGCTCCGGATCCGCCGGTCCGGCTGGAATGCGGTCATGGCCGTTCCTCCTCCCGCGGGCGATCGACCACCCGGATCGCCACCGCTTCATCAGGGTTTCCGAGGGCCGCGTACACGGCGTGGGACACCTCGGCAACGATCCCTTCGCGATCCGGCATCCGGTCGGCCACTTCCGCAAACACCGAGTGGCCCGTCCCGGGCACGGTGATCAGCACCACCGTTCCGAGTTCCAGGGACGGATGCGCAAGCATGAAGGCGTCGGGGTCGTAGGGGCGTCCGGACGCCGTGAGACGACCGGCGAATCGCTCCGGATACACGGTCAACCGCCCCTCGGCCTCCGACGGGGGAAGCCCGACGCGGTCCGGAAGCGTGCTTCCGGAGGGGATCTGCAGCTCCTGTCCCACCCGGATGCGGTCCGACGTCAGGTCGTTCCTCGCCCGGATCGCGGCAACGGTGGTCCCGTGACGAGTCGCCAGGCCGAACAGCGTGTCACCCGCGCGGACGCGGATCGCGACGGCGGCCAGTCCCGGGGGGACGAGCAGCGTGTCACCGGCGGAAAAGACAGCCGGCAGGTCGGGGTTCAGGGCGAGGAGCGTGTCCGCCGGGACGCCCAGCCGAAAGGCCACCTCGATGACGGACATCGAGCCATCGACTGCATAGCCGCGCGGCTCTCCATCGGCCGGGGAAACGGTAGGCTGTCGGGCTGGAACCGGGGCCGAGACGACCGGCTCCGCGGAGGGTGGAGGAACGTGCACGGACGGAGCCGGCGCATCTGCGGCGTCCGGCAGATCGCCC
>JAHEEH010000331.1 GCA_024640835.1 Bacteroidota bacterium | reverse complement strand
GACCTCGGCAAGCGCCTTTCCATACGCGAACTCCGGATCGCCGAAACGGACGAACCAGTCATACGAGTCAAAGATCGAATGGTAGGATCCACCTCCGCTCTCGCCGCCGAAACCCAGGTTCAGTGTCGCGATTCCCAGGTGCTGCAGGAAGGGCGTATAATCGGAACCGGAGCCCAGCGGGCTGATGCGGAGATCGCCCGTCGAGTCGGCCTCCTTCTCGCCTCCCACCCGGCGCGCCGCGCGTGCCCGCTCCCAGACACTTACGCCGGTCTGTGGATCCGTGACCGACCGCGCCACCTCGTTGATGAAGGGCTCCAGGGCGTGCGATCCACCCATTCCGAGGAAGCCTCGACCGTTCCCGTCGGTGTTCAGATAGACCACCGCGTTTTCCGTCAGTACGGCGGCATGATCCTCGACCCACTCGGTGGAGCCGAGCAGGCCGGGCTCCTCGGCGTCCCAGCTGGCATAGACAATCGTGCGTCGGGGCCGATGTCCTTCCGCCGCGAGCTCGCCGATCACGCGCGCTTCCTCCATCATGGCCACGTGCCCGCTCGCCGGATCTCCGGCGCCAAACACCCACGCGTCCCGGTGATTGCCGCGGATGATCCACTCATCGGGAAACTCGGATCCTCCCAGGCGTGCGATGACGTCGTAGGCCGGCGCAAGGTCCCGATGGAAGCGCAGTCGGAGGTGAACTCGGGCAGGACCGGGACCCAGATGATAGGTGAGCGGAAGCGCGCCCCTCCAATCGGTCGGCGCGACCCTGCCTCCCATGGCCTCCAGAAGCGGCTGCGCATCGCCGTACGAGATGGGGAGCACGGGAATCCTCATCAGCGTCGACGCCTCCTCCACGGGCAACCGCACCGCGTCGGGCGTGGCTCCCACGAACGGGGTGAGGGGATCGCCGGGGTACGTCGGCATGTCGGCCACGCTCCCCCGCTGCGTGCCCCACTCCATCCGGTACGCACCTCCCGGATACACGTCGCCCTGGAAATAGCCGTCGTCGCGCGGATCGGAGTAGATGATGCAGCCCACGGCTCCGTGCTCCGCAGCCACCTTGGGCTTGATGCCACGCCACGAGCCTCCGTAGCGCGCTATCACGATCTTCCCGGCGACGTCGATCCCCATGCGCGCCAGCGTCTCGTAGTCGTCCGGAATGCCATAGTTGACATACACGAGCTCGGCCTCCACGTCCCCGTCGCCGGAATAGGCATTGTAGGGCGGAAGCATGTCCTGCCTGACGGAGGAGGTGACGTCCTCGGAAAGCTCGGGCTCGTCCAGCCGGGCCGTGTAGGACCCGGGAGCGACGAGTTCCAGCAGGCGATCGGCCGGCGTCGGAAACAGCACGTCATACCGTACGATCTCGGTATCGTAACCCCACGAGCGGAACAGATCGGCTACCCACTCGGCGTTCGCCTTGCCCCAGGGCGAGCCCACATGCTGCGGACGCGATGTCATGCGCCGCATCCAGGCGTCCATGTTCTCCGTGCGTATCCGCTCGTCGAACCGCGCCTCCAGGTGATGCTGCGCCGCCGCTCCCGCTTCCGAGAAGCCGAGAATCGGACCCTCCCCCGTGCCGGTGGGGCGGGGCGCCGCGGCGAGCAGCAGCAGGACGGGAAGCAGGAGTCGTTTCATGGTCGCTCGTCGTGAAAGGTTTCTGGAAGCTACCCCCGGTGGAACTCGAAGACCACGCCCGTCGACGGGAAACCGGGGACGATAATGGGCTTTCGGGCTCCGGACCTTCGCGCCCGGGACCTATCTTTGGCGGATTCTCAAGCGAAATCCTCACCGATTGCCATGCATATCGCCGTCATCGGCACCGGGTACGTGGGCCTCGTCACGGGCACGTGCTTCGCGGAGACCGGGTTCCGCGTCTCCTGCGTTGACATCGACGAGGACAAGGTCCGCACGCTGCAGTCCGGACGGTCGACCATTTACGAAGCGGGATTGGAGCCGCTCATCCAGCGATCGGTCCGGGAACGGCGCCTCTCGTTCACGACCGACCTGCTCAAGGCGGCCATGGAGGCCGACGTCCTTTTCCTCGCCCTGCCGACGCCTCCAGGCGCGGACGGGAGGGCCGACCTCTCGTTCGTCCTGAAGGTGGCGGACGATCTGGGGGCGATCTGGGCGGAGGCCAGCCCGCGGCGGTACCGGGTCGTCGTGAACAAGAGCACCGTGCCCGTCGGCACGGCGGACCAGGTACGGCAGACGCTCGAAGCGCGCGGTCTCGCCGCCGGCACGGATTTCGACGTGGTCTCGAACCCGGAATTCCTGCGGGAGGGCGTGGCCGTGTCGGACTTCATGAAGCCGGAGCGAGTCGTCGTCGGCACGAACAGCCAGAGGGCTGCCGACATCATGCGCTCCATCTACGAGCCGTTCGTGCGGCAGGGCAATCCGATCCTGGTCATGGACGAGCGCTCGTCGGAGATGACGAAGTACGCTGCGAATGCCTTCCTCGCCATGAAGGTGTCGTTCATCAACGAGATCGCCAACCTGTGCGAGCTCACGGGCGCCACGGTGGACGAGGTGCGCGTGGGCATCGGACTGGACAGCCGGATCGGCAACCAGTTCCTCTATCCTGGACTCGGATTCGGCGGGAGCTGCTTTCCCAAGGATGTCCAGGCGCTCCTCCGCACGTCGGCAGACCACGAGTACGGATTCGAGACCCTCGAAGCGGTGCTCCGTGTCAACCGCCGGCAGCACGAGAAGCTGCCAAAGTGGATCGAGAAGCACTTTGGAGGCTCGCTCGAGGGCGTTCCACTGGCGGTATGGGGCCTTGCCTTCAAGGCCAAGACGGATGACATCCGGGAGTCGCCGGCCCTGGCCGTCGTGCGCGGCCTCCTCGAGCGCGGCGCAGTCGTGACGGCGTTCGATCCCGAGGCGATGGAGAACACGCGGCGGCTGCTCGGCAATCGCATCGCGTATGCCGCGGACATGTACGAAGCGCTCGACGGCGCGGCAGCGCTCGTCATCTGTACCGAGTGGCACGAGTTTCGACGCCCGGAGTGGGACGAAGTCACCCGGCGCCTTCCGGACCGGGTCGTTTTCGACGGACGCAACCTCTACAGGCCCGCGCGCATGGCGGAACTCGGATTCGCGTACTACTCCGTCGGCCGTCCGCACATCGAACCCAGGAACGATTGAACCGCATGTCGAGACAGAAGCCTCGAGTCGCACTCATTTCAGGGGTCACGGGCCAGGACGGCGCGTACCTCGCGGAGCTCCTGCTGTCCAAGGGGTACGTGGTGCACGGCATCAAGCGTCGCGCGAGCTCCTTCAATACGCAGCGGGTGGATCACCTGTACCGGGACCCGCACGAGACGGACGTCCGGTTCCATCTGCACTACGGCGACCTGACCGATTCCACCAACCTCATCCGCATCGTGCAG
>JAHEEH010000330.1 GCA_024640835.1 Bacteroidota bacterium | reverse complement strand
CCGCGATCCACGCCCGAGCATCCTCGGTCACCTGCTTTCCGGCCTCGTAGTCGTACGTGATGATGCCCGGGCTGCGACCGAAGGGATCGTCCGGGTCCTCGAACCACTGCTCTGTCGTCAGGAACCGGCCCAGTGAATCCACGACGGAGGCGGCGGGCTCGATCACGCGATAGTGCACGGTCTGAACCTCGCCGCCGTCGTACGTCAGCGACACGCGGGCGCGGCCCCACTGGACGCCGAGGACCCGGTAGGCCAGCCAGCCGCCGGGGGTCGGATCCAGCGGCTCCAGGTCCAGGGCGCCCTCCGGCTCGATCTCGATCCCGACGACGACGCGCCGCGTGCGGACGAAGAGCCGTGCCTCCTGGTCCATGGGGAGGACGTATCCCGGAATGCCGACGGCCACGGGCCGACCGTCGGCGGCGAGCGTCTCCTCGATGCGGCGGATCTCCGGTGCGACCAGGAAGCGGACACCGTAGCTGCGGGAATCCCCCGGCTCCAGCACGCCCGTCGTGGGCACGTTCCAGGGCCGGGCATCCTTCCATTCGTCTTCGGCCCAGGCGGCACTGTGCACCATCCACTCGTAGAATCCCTCGAACGTGATGCCCCGACGCGTCGAATCCTCGAGCAGCGGTCGCCACGCCTCCAGCGGAGTCCCGGGGAGCGGGACCACGACCAGGGCGGGCCCCTGGCCACTTAGCCGGGTGACCTGGACATACCCGGCGTCCATGCCCACATACGGATCCTGGAACGACGCGACGGCATGCGCCTGGTCCAGGTCCCGACCGTGCAGAAGGTTGTCGAAGACCATCGGGATGCCGAGCGCCCCGATCTCGACCGGCACCGCGGAGGTGTTCCGGATCTCGAAGCGCAGGGCGAGGGCGCTGTCGACGATCTCCCAGGACCGCCGCACGGCGATCGGGAGGCCTTCGGGCAGGGTCGGAGCGAGGTCGGCCGCCGCGAGGACCGATCCGGACACGGACAGCGGAGCGACGGGTCTGCGCCGGGCTGCCGTCGAGGCCTCCAGCCACCCGCCGCCGGCCCGCACTCGCAGCGTGAGATCACCCAGGTGATGGTACCCGTCCCCGCCCCGTCGGTCGAGCCGGTCACCGGGCGTGAAGTCGAACGAAGGCTCCACGGCCGGTCGCAGGGCGGCCGCCGTCTGGGACGAGGCGACGAGCTCCAGGACCAGGTCGGACGTGCGGACGGTCTGGGCGCGAGCGCAGGGGGAGGCGGCGACCAGGAGAAGGGTCAGCGCGAAAGCCGTCGACGGGCCTCCGGACATGGCGCGGTTCGCGTGAAATCGGCTTCGGGCAGCCGGCGTGACTTGCATCGGGGAGCCGTGGAAAATTCCTTTCGCCCGTCGTCACCCGGGGGGCGGCGACCGCGGACACCAACATACGCATCGACATGGGACGCTCGGGAATTCGCCTGGCCGCAACGACCCTGATTCTCGCGGCACTGGCCCCGGCAGCCGCCCGGGCGCAGCTGACCCCGGCCGAGGCCGCGGGCATGATGGCCCGGGGCATCAACCTGGGCAACACCCTCGAACCGGAATACGAGGGTGGATGGAATAACGGCCCGGCGCAGGAGTACTACTTCGACGAGTACGTGGCGGCGGGCTTCACGTGCGTCCGGATCCCCGTGCGGTGGGACAAGCACACCTCCGCGGCGCCGCCGTTCACCGTCGCCGCGTCGTGGATGAACCGGGTGGAGCAGATCGTGGACTGGGCGCTGGCCCGCGGCCTGTTCGTCATCATCAACGGGCACCACGAGGACTGGCTCAAGGTCGCGTACTCCAATCCGGTGCTGCGGGCTCGCTACGATGCCATCTGGGCGCAGATCTCCGAGCGGTTCAGGACCAAGTCGGACCGGCTCCTCTTCGAGATCATCAACGAGCCCAACGGCATGACGGCCGCCGAGGTCGACGATCTCAACGCGCGCATCCTCGGCATCATCCGGCAGACGAATCCCACGCGCATCGTCGTCTACTCCGGCAACGAGTGGTCCTCGGCCGCCCGGATGATGGCCGCGGCCGTTCCCGACGATGGCTACCTGATGGCCTACTTCCATTCGTACGACCCGTGGTCGTTCGCGGGCGAAGGGACCGGCACGTGGGGATCGTCCTCCAACCGGGCCGACCTGGCCACGATGTTCCGCAACGTGGCGAACTGGTCGGCTTCGACGGGCGTCCCGGTCATGATCAGCGAGTTCGGTGCCGTGCACGAGGCGGACTACAATTCGCGGATGGCGCACTACGCGGCCTACGTGGACAACGCGCTCAGCAACGGAATTCCGTTCCAGGTGTGGGACGACGGCGGATGGTTCCAGGTCTATGAAAGGGCCTCGCACTCGTGGGAAGAGACGAAGGACATCCTGGTGGCGTCCTACCCGGACGGCCCGTCGCTCATGTCGCACGAGATACGGGGTGACTCGGTGGTCGTCCTCTCCTGGACGAACCGGGCCGACACGTACGGATCCGTCCAGGTGCAGCAGCTGAGCTGGGCCGGAGAGTTCCAGCCGATGGCCGACCTGGCCGGTGACGCCACGTCGTTCGAGGACTGGAACGTGGGTCCGGACAATTCCTACACCTACCGCGTGGTGGCGTTCGAGGCAGGACATCCGGATCGGGTCTCCTATCCGCACCGGGTGACGGTCGTCCCGACCCGACGATGGGCGTACAACGGCGCCCCGGCCGTCATACCGGGCTCGATCGAGGCCGAGGAGTTCGACATCGGCGGCGAGGGACTGACCTATCACGATTCGGACGAGTGGAATACTCCGGAGGTGTACCGGCTCGAAGACGCCGTCGACGTCGAAGCGCGTGAAGAGGGCGGGTACCAGGTGGCGTACGTGGAGCCCGGCGAGTGGCTCGAGTACACGGTGGACGTGCAGGAGGCGGGCAGTTACGAACTCACGGCCCATGTCTCGGCCCTGCTCGGGGGCGGGACGTTCCGGTTTGAAATCGGAGGGGTGCGCTCCAGCCTCTTTCTCGCGCCGAGCACCGCCAGTTGGCAAACGACGGCACCGGTCACGAAGACCATTTCGCTCAAGGCCGGAGTACAGATCCTCCGCGTCTCCATCCTGGGGGCGCCGAACGCATTCAACCTGGACCGCTTCGAGCTTCGGCTGGTCGGGTCCACGGCGTCGGAGGAGCTGCCGGAACCGGGTTCGATCGCGCTCTATCCCAACCCGGCCGGATCCGAAGTGACCCTCTCGATGGACCGGGCGCCGGGTCCGGCGGCTCGGGCCGAGATCATCAACGTGATCGGGCAGGTGGTCCGACGGATCGATATCGCCTCCCAGACCACCCGGATCAGCACCGATGGGCTTCCCGGCGGCCTGTACGTGGTGCGCGTGCTGGAGCCCCGGACGCCCGAGATCCGGACGACC
>JAHEEH010000329.1 GCA_024640835.1 Bacteroidota bacterium | reverse complement strand
TCCACCCTTACTCTTCGTGATGTAGGCACCGTTGAGCGTCGGAAGGCGCTTCTGCATGACGACCGTCTTGGCGAAGCGGCGACCGGGCGTGACGTGGTAGAGCACGACCGAAGCAAGGCCGTCCCAGCCCAGCAGTCCTACAACTTCCTCCAGACTACCGACCTCGAGCGTACCGAGGAGAGCGACGAAGGCAGCATCATTGGGGGCAAACACGGTGAACTGGTCGTCCTCGCTGCTGAGAGCCGAGAGGAGGTCTACATCCGTGTTCTCCGTGATTCCTACGACGATGTCGCGGAGGATGGTGAAGTCGGCACCCTCTTCCTTGCCCGAGAGCTCGAGCACGATGTCGAGGATCGTGGCGTCCTGCTGACCGGCGGCGGTCGCCTTCTTCGAGGCAACCTCTACGTCGTCAGACGGAGCGACCATCGCGGACTCGGAACAGCCCACCATCAGGAAGGCCACCAGAACCGGGAGGATGAAGGACAGGCGAGTTTTCATGGTTGTGTACCGGGGGTTGGTTGTGTGACGTGACCGAGTATACAACAAAACGTCTAAATCGTCCAAGTCGTTGACACAATAATTATCCGCATGGCAATTTTTTCCCATCAATGAGTCGCCGGGGAGTTGATTTGGGCGATTTGGAATCGTCCCCGCCAGACGACCGGCGGAATCATACCGGGGTGGCGAGACGACGAAATCGTCCACGCTTTGCACAGAGCGGCCCGGACGTGATACCGGGGCCGTGCCAAAGGCAGATGACGCACGCCCGGGGAAGTGACGTCATACCGAGAGAATTCCGGCTGGCTTGCAGACTCACATGAATCTGCGTATTGATGTGCCCCCACGGGGTATGACTGCGCGCAGTTTTCGTTGCCATCCCCTCACAGGCACAATCCATGATCGGATCGACCATTTCCCACTACAGGATCGTCTCCGAGCTTGGCCGGGGCGGAATGGGGATCGTCTACAGGGCCGAGGACACCAGGCTCGGTCGATCCGTGGCCCTGAAGGTCCTTCCCGGTCACCTGACCGTTCGCAGCGATGCCCGCGTTCGCTTCGAGCAGGAAGCGAGAGCGGCTTCGATGCTCGAGCACCCCAACATCTGCTCGATTCATCACGTCGGTGAAACCGAAGACGGGCAGTTCTACATCGTGATGCCCTGCTACCAGGGACAGACGCTCGCCGACCGAATCAAGGAGGGACCTCTTGAAATCGCCGAGGCGGTGTCGATCTGCCGACAGGTACTCAGTGGGCTGCAGAAGGCGCATGAAGCCGGAATGGTGCACCGCGACATCAAGCCGGCGAACGTGATGCTGGTGGATGGCCGGGCGGTCATCATGGATTTTGGCCTCGCGAAACTCGCGGGCATCGAGGAGCTGACGACGACAGGATCGACCGTCGGCTCCCTGGCCTACATGAGCCCGGAACAGGCCAGGGGAGACGATCTGGATCCGCGGTCGGACCTGTGGTCTGTGGGTGTTGTCCTGTACGAGATGCTGGCGGGACGGCGCCCCTTCCAGGCACCGTATGCCGAGGCGCAATTGTACGCCGTCTTGAACACGGACCCGGAACCCATCGACACGGTTCGGGCCGGCATGACGGAATCCGTCGCCGGAGTAGTGCATCGTCTGCTCGAGAAGGACGCGACAACCAGGTATGCATCGGCGCGGGAGGTTCTGGACGATCTAGAAGCCGGGTCGGCTTCACCTCACGGCACGACGCCGATGCAACGGCCGTCAACATCGCGGCTGAGGTCGGCCCGGGGCGTGATCTTCGCCGTCATCGCGCTTTCGGTTCTTTCGATTCTCGTGTATCAGTTCACTCGGACAGGACGTGGCACGTCGGCCGGAGTTCAGTCCCTCGCGATCTTCCCGTTCACGGCCGGCACGGGCGTTGAGCCCGACTTCGCGCGCGAAGCGACAGCCCAGATCACCGAGAGGCTCAAGCGGTACGACGCACTTCCCGTCGCTCCCGTCTCCCGAAGTGCAGCCGAGCTCGAAATCGGCGTATCTCCCCTGGAAGCTGCCGTCCGGATGGGAGTCGACATGTACATGACGGGTCACGTCACGCGGACCGCCGGTCTTGTATCCATCGAGATCTTCCTGGCGGACACGCGCTCGGACGTTCTCATTGGAAGCAGGACGTATACGCGACCGGATTCAAGTATCCTGGGCTTGTACGATGACGTGGCTCGCGTCGTGATCGGGACTTCGGGCTTTGTTCTGACCGCTGAGGAAGAACGCCAGCTCTCAACGCATCACCGTGTTGACCCCGAAGCATACCGGCTGCTCATGAGGGGTCGCGCGACAAGGTATGCTGCCGAGGCCCCCGATCTCCACCGTGGGATAGAATACGTTCTGCAGGCCATCGAGATAGACTCGACGTTTGCGGAGGCTTACTCGGAGCTGGCACACCTGTACGTACTGGTGTCCCAGATAGAGGGCATGAGCAACTACTCCAAGTCCCTGCAGGCTGCCGAGAAAGCCATTCGTCTCGATTCCCTGGCGCAGCTCGCCTGGGCCAGCCTGGGCATGTACCACCTCTTCTACTCGTGGGACTGGGAGGCGTCCGAGAAGGCTCTCAGACGAGCGCTTGCCATTGCACCGCAATCGACCGAGGCGCGGCTTACGCTGGTCCTCCTGCTTACATCCCGCGGACAGCGCAGTGAGGCGAGACGAGAACTCCAGCGGGCAAGACAGTATGATGCCTATTCATACACTGGACGGGAGTATTCTCAACTCGCCTACCAGTTCAACCGGGACTACGAGGAGGGCATCGCGTTCTCGCGAGAAACGCTGGACATTTATCCCGATGCCAGGGTCACGAGAGTGCAGCTCGGGACAATGCTCGCGCTGACCGGGCAATCCGAGGAAGCCATCGTTGAACTCGACAAGGTGATGCCGGGACCGGGGAAGGTCGAGGAGGGGAAGCTCGGTCCGTTGTACACGGCATTCGGCATGGCCGGATACGCCATCGCGGGGGCGGACGACAGGGCTCGCGCCCTCATTCCCGAGATGGAAGAGATCGCCGGGGAGCGCTTCTTCTGCACATACGAGCTGGCGCTGGTGTACGTGCAGCTTGGCGAGATGGATCAAGCCTTCAGATGGCTCGACAACGCCGTCGACCAGCATGCCGAGTGTGTTCCCTTCATGTTGGCTGACGAAAGGTTGGATCCCTTTCGAAGCGATGGGAGATACCAGGGGCTGGTGGACCGGGTAGGGTTCTGAGTGTGACGCCGACTCACCCCGACCGACTGCAGCGAGGCCCCGGCGATCGTTCGCCGAGGCCTCTCCGCCGCCATGGATTGTAGGCGCGGCTACTCGTCGTTTCCGAGGATCCCCAGGGCCACTCGACCCACCAGGGCAATCGCAAAGACCGTGAGCCCCATGAGTGGAG
>JAHEEH010000328.1 GCA_024640835.1 Bacteroidota bacterium | reverse complement strand
CAAGGGGGTCGGCCTGGAGGTGTTCTGGAAGGAGACGCTCGTGCTGGCGGGCATGACCGTCGTCTTCCTGGGGGCCGGGGCGCGGAATTTCAGCATCAGGCTGCGGTAACCGACCATGCGCACGATCGTCGTCATGATGCGGAAGGAGTTCCTGCTGATCTTCAGGAACCGGGCCATGCTGCCCATCCTGTTCGTCATGCCGTTGATCCAGCTCCTTGTGCTGGCCTTCGCGGTCACGTACGAGATCCGGGACACTCCCGTGAGCCTCGTGGACCAGGATCACTCCGGCGTATCGCGTCTCCTGGCGGAGAAGCTCGAGGCGTCCGGCTACTTCACGGTCGCGACCCGGCCTGCGACCCTCGAAGCGGCCGGCGAGGATCTGCAGGACCTGCGCACGGTGGGGGTGGCCCGCATCCAGATGATCCTGGACGCCGAGGACGGAGCCGCGGCAGGGGTCGTCCAGGCGTACGCCCTGCAGATCGTGGCATCCGTGAACCGGGAGATCGGCGTGGACTACATGGATGCGTCACCGGGGCCTCGGGGGGACGGAATACGCATCGTTCCGCGGCACTGGTACAACCCGGACCTCGACTACCAGACCTTCATGGTGCCGGGTATCCTGGTGCTGCTCGTCACGATGATCGGCACGTTCCTTTCGGCCATGAACGTGGTGGTGGAGAAGGAGATAGGCACGATCGAGCAGCTGAACGTCACGCCCATCCGAAAGTCGGAATTCCTGGTGGCCAAGCTGCTCCCGTTCTGGCTCATCGCGCTCGCGGAGCTGGCCGTGGGCCTCGTGGCAGCGAGAGTGCTCTTCGACATACCGATGCTGGGGAGCCTCCGACTCCTGTTCGTCCTGGCCGGGGTCTACCTGCTGGTGATGCTGGGATTCGGGCTTTGGATCTCGACCGTCACGGAAACGCAGCAGCAGGCCATGTTCGTCGCGTGGTTCATCATGGTCGTGTTCATCCTGATGAGCGGGCTCTTCACCCCGATCGAGGCCATGCCCGCTTGGGCACAGGCCCTGACCCGCCTGAATCCGATCGCGTACTTCATCGAGATCATGAGGAGAGTGCTCCTCAAGGGAGCCGGATTCGCCGATGTCCGGGTCCAGTTCGGGGCGCTCGTCGTCTACGCCGTGATCGTCCTCTCGCTCGCCGTGCGACAGTACAGCAAGGTGACGGCGTGAGGCCACAGGCACGGTGGGTCGGGATTCCGCCCGCCGGCCCCCGAAGGTGACGCGTCCGGCCGCGCAGCGGGGACGCGTCACCGGCAAACGATCCTTCGCAAACCGCCTGAACCTGCTATATTCATGTCTCTTCGGACGATGCCCCCCGTTCCGATTCGCCCGTTTCTTTGTCCAGACCCGTTCGTACGATGAAAACAGTCTCCTCGTGGGCCGCCCTTCTGGCCCTCGTGCTCGCTTCCTGTACCACGGTGAACGTGGGCGAGCAGATGGCGAGCCCCGGCAGGCAGGCCGCCGCGACGCCGGCACCCGCTGCCTCCAGGCCGTCCGAGTCCCCGTTCAAGAAGCCCTCCGAAGTCCTGAAGGACACGCGCACGGTCAGCGGGTTGTTCACACTGAACGTGAAGCGGGACAACACCGTCTACGCATCGATCAAGCCGGATCAGCTCGATTGGGACTTCGGCCTGGTGATGCACTATTCCAGCGGGAACGGAACCCTCGATATCCAGGAGGGCCTGTACCTGACCGACACGCGCATGATGCGTTTCGAGCGCGCGGCCGACAAGATCCACCTGGTGCACCGCAATACCCGGTTCATCGCCGAACGAGGCAGCGCGATGGAGAGGGCGCTGTCGAACAACGTCGGGCATTCGATCGTGCAGACGTTCGACATCGCGGCGTACGACTCGGCGACCGGAGTCGTGGTGATCGATCTGACTCCCTTCCTCGTATCGGACTACGCCGACATCGCGGAGAACACGAAGGCCTACTTCCCGAACCAGCGCGAACCTGCGTTCAACAAGGCGTCCAGCTGGGTCGATCGGGTCCAGGGCTTCCCCAGGAACGTCGAGATCGACGCCATGCTCAGCTACAAGCCGGCGGTGAGCCCGCAGGTCGGAGGCCTCGGACTCGCCGACACGCGCTCGTTCTCCGCCGGGGTCCGCTACTCCCTCTTCGCGCTTCCCGATACGCCGATGGCGCCCCGCGTCGCGGACAACCGTCTGGGGTATTTCCTGGACGCGGCCAAGGACTTCTCGAAGGACCGTGCGTACGACCCGATGGACCGCCGGATCAACCGCTGGCGCCTCGAGAAGAAGGATTCGTCCGCCGCCGTGTCCGAGCCGGTCAAGCCGATCACGTACTACATCGACTGGTCCGTCCCGGAAGCGTACCGGCCGTACGTGAAGGAGGGTGTGGAGGGCTGGAACAAGGCCTTCGAGGCCGCCGGGTTCCGAAATGCCATCGTGGCGCTCGATCCGCCGAAGGACGATTCGACCTGGAGCGCGGAAGACATCCGCTATTCGACCATCCGCTGGACGGCGGCCTACCAGATGGGCTATGCCATCGGCCCGTCGGAGACGGATCCGCGCACCGGCGAAATCCTGAACGCCGACATCCTGCTGTCGTCGGAGTTCGTTTCGGGATGGAGCAACGAGTACTCCACCATCCTGGGTCCGGAAGGCATGCTTGCACGGTTCGAAGACGTTCAGCGCATGCTGGCCGAATCGTCGGCCGACGAGGCGTCCCGCACCTGCTTCTACAACCTCGGTCTCCGGCAGGACATCGGGCTTCTCGGCGCGACCCTGCTGGCCGACGGACTGGTCGGCGAGATTCCCATCGACCTGATCGGATCACATCTCCGTTCCCTGACGCTTCACGAGGTCGGGCATACGCTCGGCCTCATGCACAACTTCGAAGCGTCCCAGGCCATTCCGTTCGAGAAGCTGCACGACCGGGAGTTCACACGCACGAACGGGGTCGTGGCGTCCGTGATGGACTACGACCGCACCAACATCAATCCGGACCGCCAGGCCCAGGGGTACTACTCCAACCCGGAAGTCGGCGCGTACGACGTGTGGGCGATCCAGTACGGGTACTCGCCGTTCCAGGAGGACCAGGAGGCGGCCGGTCTCGCCTCCATCGCCTCGCGGTCTTCCGAGCCCCTCCTGACGTACGGATCCCACGAGGACATGGCAGGTGGCGGCATCGATCCCTACGTCAACGTGTGGGATCTGTCGGACGATCTCCTGGCCTTCGCGAAGCAGCGTGCGCGCCTGGTCAGCGACCTCGAGCCTCGCATGGAGGCCCGCCTCGTTCGGGACGGCCAGTACTACGATCGGCTCCGCGGAGCGTACAACGGACTGCTTTTCGAGCGCTACGGCACGCTCGTTCCGGTGACCAAGCTCGTGGGCGGCGTCTACTTCTCGCGGGA
>JAHEEH010000327.1 GCA_024640835.1 Bacteroidota bacterium | reverse complement strand
TATTGCCGAGTCGCGACTGCTGCTGGAGGATCTCGTCGTAGGTCAGCAGGTCGCCCTGCTCGTAGAGTCCGATCCGTGAATCCAGGTCGCCGGACAGATCCGAGTCGTTCAGGTTCATCCGGAGATCGGCGACCAGGCTCCTGCCGCGCTCGTTCAGGCGCTTGCGCCACGTGAGCGAGGCGTCGCCACCCAGGTCGTCTCCGTCGGACGCGTACATGGCCTGGTTCGTGTTCTGGGTCATCCCCGTCGCCGTCCGGGTCGTGCGCCCGCCCTGGTTGGACAGGGACGTCGCGCTCGCCTGCAGGTTGCCCCGGAAGCGAAGGTCATGGCCGTCCTGCAGCCTGTGGTCCACGTTCAGGTTCACCCGGTGGGTGACATTGTCCGAGCGCTGCGCGCTGTTTTCGTTGACGAGCGACGAGAGCGCGTCGCCGAGCAGTTCCTCCTGGTTCACCGTCCGGTCCTGCCGGTTGTCGATGGAGCTCATGAACCACGAGGAGCGCACGGACGTCTTCGAGCCGAAATCGTGGCTGGCGTTCAGCCCCAGGGCCAGGGTCTCGGAGAAGCCGTCGCTGATGTCGGAGCCCAGCTGGATGCCACCCGTACGGAATCCGTCCCCAGAGAGCGCCTGCATCCCGCCCATGAAGCGGATGTAGTCCTGGAACGAGAAGCCCTGCCGGTTGATGTTGTTGACGTTCGCCAGCACGGAGAGCTGGGTCGTCGGGGTGAAGCGGTTCACCGACGCCTGCCCGTCGTATCGCTCGGGATCGCCGTATCCGCCCGCCACGCTTCCGAAATAGCCCTGCTCGGCGTCCTTCGTAAGATCCAGGTTGATGGTCTTCTGCTCGTCCCCGTCCCGGATACCGGTGAACTCCGCCATGTCCGAGAGCTTGTCGTAGACCTGCACCTTGTCCACGGCCTCCGCGGGCAGGTTGCGGGTCGCGACGGTCGGGTCGCTTCCGAAGAACTCCTTGCCCTCGACCAGCACCTTCCGCACGTCCTCGCCCTGCGCCTTGATCGAGCCGTCGTCGGCCACCTCTATGCCGGGAAGCCGCTTGAGAAGGTCCTCCACGGTCGCGTTGGGTCGAACGGCGAATGCCCTGGCATTGTACTCGAGCGTGTCCTTCTTCACGACGAAGGGCACGTGATCCGAGCTGATGACCAGCTCGTCCAGCTCCGAGACCACATCGTCGAGCACGATCGTGCCGATATCCAGGTCCTCGCCGGAGAGCACCACGTCGCGACTCCACGCCGAGTAGCCGACGAACGTCACCTGCACCACGTAGTCGCCGACCGGAACGCGTCTGAGCGTGAACGACCCGTCGCCGGCCGCGATCGCGAACTTGGCGATGACGGAATCCGGCTTCGTGAGGGCGACCACGGTCGCTCCTCGAAGCCCGACGCCCGCCGAATCCACGACCGTGCCCCGCACGTCGCGGCTGTCCTGGGCGAGCACGTCGGATGCGGAAAAGAGCGAAGCGGCCAGCAGCGTGCCGCGGACCAGGAAGTGGGACAGTTTCATGACGGACGCGCGCGAGGTTGCGATGGAGGTCAGTTGCCGATCCGGACGTGGAACACGGCGTTGCCGCCTCGCCCACGCTGGCCCCCCATCTCCTCCATCTTCTCGTCCACGATCTTCTGGAACTCCTCGCTGGTCACCTTGCGCCCCTCCGCGGGAGGCGCGAGCACCCCTTCCTCGAGTGCGTCGAGGTGGATGTCCTTCGCCGTGATGGTCATCTTTCCGTCGTCGGCGCTCACGGCCAGGATGAGGCCGGGGAGTCCTCCGTAAGGACCCGGACCGCCCGAGACGGGAATCTCGGACGTGAACCACGCCTCGACCGTGGAGCTGTCCTTCTCGGCCACGGCCTTCATGCACGCATAGCCCAGGAACTCGGCCTGCTCCCCGGTCAGCCGCCACGCATACGTCTCCGGCTCGCCCGTGATGAGGAACGTGCGGCCCAGGAACTCCCGCTTCTCGATCACGCGGCCGTTCTCCAGGTCGGTGAACACCTGGTTGTCCTGGTCGCCCGGGCCCATCATGCGGATCATCATGCCCTCGCCGCCGACCGTCACGCCGCCTTCGTCGCCCTCCTCCCGCGGCGCGTTCTTCATGAGGGTGCCCGATTCGGAGAAATAGAGCAGCTTCGCGGCGGTCCTCGAGTCCGGGATCTGATCCCGCATGCTGGCCATCTCGGGCGGGAGCTCGATCTCGAATTTGACGCTCTCCTCGTACGTCACGACGCCCTCCTGGGCGCGGGCAGCGAGGGGCAGCAGGAGGACGGAAAGCAGCAGGCTGAAACGGCGCATGGCGGCGGATCGATGGATGGAACGGGATGCAACGCCGGGAATCCGGATAGGATCATCTGAAGAACGAGGTGCCGTGTGGATTATTGCACGAGCGGCGGTCAGGTGCGATCCTTCGGCGGCATGACCCACGACGCTCATGAACCGCGCACTCGTCTTCCTCGCGATTACGGCGGCAGGCTGCTCGTCCGCGCCCTCCCGACGCCCGGTGGAGCAGACCTGGCACGGCCACCGGCCGGCTGCCCGGCTCGTCACCTCGTTCGACGGGCTCGGAGAGGGCTTCGAAGGGCCCCAGGGGACGGCCACGACGCGGAATCCGTCCGACAATTCGCTGGCGGTCGGGCCGAACCACGTCGTGCAGACGGTCAACTCCCGCATGGCCATCTTCACGAAGGAAGGCGAGCCGCTCTACGGACCGGTCCCGACCTCCAACGTGTTCCGGGGATTCGGCGGGCCGTGCGATTCCCTGAACAACGGGGACGCGGTGGTCCGGTACGATCAGTTGGCCGCTCGATGGCTCATCGTGATGCCCATATTCCGCCGTCTGGATCGGCGCCCCGACGAGCCTCCCGTGCCGACCGAGTCCGACGGTCCCGTGCTGAGCACGATCGGGCGCCCCGGCCAACCCGGTCCGGCCGTGCGCCTCTTCGAGCCGGAGGCACGCGACGAAGCAGACGTACGCCGTCGAAGGAATCCACAGGGCGACGGCTCGTTCGCGATGTGCTATGCCGTTTCGACGGGCGACGATCCCTTCGGACCGTACTGGCGGTACGAGTTCGTCCGACCTCTCTTTCCCGATTACCCGCGTCCGGCCGTGTGGCCGGACGGCTGGTACGTGCCGACCTCCACGGGCGACGACGTGATCCAGAAGCATGCGTGCGTCGCCGAGCGCGACCGGATGCTCGCCGGCGAACCGGCCCGCGAGCTCTGCTTCGTTCTGGAAGACGTCGGATTCCTGAACAACGCCGACCTCGACGGATTCGAGCTTCCGCCCGCCGGCGCGCCCAATCCCATGATGGCGACGGGCGGCAGGCAGCTCGGCGGCGTCTTCGCCGACTCGGTGATCCATGCCTGGAACGTCCACGTGGACTGGGCCGATCCGGAACG
>JAHEEH010000326.1 GCA_024640835.1 Bacteroidota bacterium | reverse complement strand
ACCATCCGCCCGAGCCGCGTGTCCTCCGCGCGGTACACGACTCCCATTCCTCCGCGACCGAGCTCCTCGAGGATCCGGTAATGCAGTATCAGACGGGGGTTCATGGGGCAGACCGGGGTAGCGTGGTCCGACTCGTGTGGAGCGTCAGTGCCCCATCCGCCAAACGTAATGGGAACATGGTCGATTGACAACTCCCGCCGGAATTACCGCACGGGACGACCTCAGGGTTCAAGGCGGACCTGGGCCCAGATCTTCAAGGGTCCGGCCGAACCGGTCGGGCCACGCGCGCCACGAAGCCCCGGGTCGCTGGAGCGTCGGCGCCCCTGGAGATCGTCGCCGGGCGGAAGGCCTCCGCGGCCGGAATCGTCTCCGCCGTCCCCACTTGCCTCGGCGGCCTCGAACCCGATGCCCAGAACACCGGTCGGGCCGATCAGGCCGCGCTGGAGGGACGGTCTCTCCGGCAGCGACAGGTCCACGCCCGCCGGAAGTCTCCCTGCCCAGCGGGAATCGCACGCCAAACCGCTTCTCCCTGCCTCCTTCGGAGTCGAGCCAGACCGTCAGACCGGAGTCCACGATCTGCTGGACGGCCGTCCGGTCGTGCGTCACGAAGGCGATATAGATCGTCTCCCTGTCGTTCTGCACCCCGATAGACGCAAGGCCGTCCTGGACCCGCATCAACCGTCCGGCCCACTCGTCCGTCGAACCGTCCAGAACGATGGGGATCTCCGGAGCCCGACTCGAAACCCGGGACACGGAAGAGCATCCGGCACTGGACAGGATGCAGACCGTCAGGAAGAGGATGGCGTGGGATAGGCGGTGCATGTCCCGGACGTGTTCGTGAGGATACTCCGACGCACGAGATCTGGCACCGTTTCCCCGGCGAGGAGGAATCAGCCCGCCATGGACACGGCGAAGCCGATCGCGGCGCCACCGCAGGCCGACCACACGGCAGCCGCTACGGGATCGACGACGAGCATGATGGGCTGCATGACGTCCATCATGGCGTACATCCCCAGGTCCAGGGACAGGGTCACCAGGAATCCGATGACGGCACCGGCCGTCGCTCCCGTCTTGAGGGTCCGGATCGATGCCCACTTCACGAAGACGTACGTCACGAAGAAGGCCCAGACGACGGTCGACAGGATCATCACCAGCATGGCGGGTTCCGGCCAGGGCGTCCCCGGGTACGGGGCCGCAAGCCGCTCAATACGATGCCGCAGACGAACTTGTCAAGGATGCCGGCGCACCCGGGGATGACCGGTGCACCGCTACCGCGTCACCCGCCACGTGACCGCGCCGCCCAGTGGATCGGCGATCGGTGCGTCCGCCCCCGGCATCACCGACAGCTCGTGGACCGACCCGTCGGGAAGCGCGAACAGACCGGTGGCCACCCGATCGTCGGAACTGAAGACGCGAAGCTCCACGGCACTCCAGTCCATGTCCGCCGTGCTCTGTGCCAGCGCGATGTGCGGAAGAACGGTGTGGTCCCGGACCAGGAGGACGATCGGGATCACGCCGGCCTCGATGCGGTGCCAGCGGGCTCCCTCGTACAGCCTGCCCGTCTGGTAGTCGATCCAGGCGCCGGGCGGCAGGTAGACGTCGCGGCCCCTCTCCTCCGAGAAGAGCGGCGCGACGAGGAGGCTCGACCCGAACAGGTACTGGTCGTCCACGAGCCAGGACGCGGGATCGTCCGGAAACTCGAAGAAGAGGGCCCGCATCATCGGATGGCCGAGCTCGGAGGAGCGTTTCGCCTGGGCCACGATGTACGGCATCAGCGTGTACCGCATGCCCAGGGCACGCCGGAATTCCTCCACCATCCCGGGATCGTACTCCCAGGGCTCCCGGGGAGGCGCGCCGTGCGTGCGGATATGCGAACTGAGCGCTCCGAAGGGAAGCCACCGGCTGTACAGGTCGCGCGGCGCGCGCTGTACGAAGCCGCCCACGTCGTGACTCCAGAACGTGAAGCCGGAGAGCCCCATCGAAAGCCCGGCGCGCAGCGTCGCGGCCATGGCCGAGTTCGTGTTCTCGGCGTCTCCGCCCCAGTGAAGCGGGAACCGCTGGCTGCCGGCCCACGCGCTGCGTCCCCAGATGATGCCGTCGCCGGTGACCTCCTTCGTCACGTCCCAGACCGCCTGGTTGTATCGCAGGGGGTACAGGTTGTGCTCGTACCATCCCGTCCGCCCGGAGGCGTACACGCCGTGAAGCGGGGCGCCCTCCCCGAAGTCGGCCTTGATCACGCCGACGCCCAGGTCCAGGAGACCTTTCAGCTTTCCGCGGTACCACTCGACCGCGTCCGGATTCGAGAAGTCGAGGGTCGCGTCGAACTCCGGAAGGCTCCCCCCGGCGTTGCGCACGTGAAAGCCGCCGTCCACCACCTCGCGGTACACGGAGTTGTCGTGCGTGTAATACGGAAGCTGCCAGAGGCTCACCTTGAAGCCCATGGCGCCGAGATCGGCGATCATGCCGGCCGGATCGTCGAATCGTGACGTGGAGAACTCGTAGTTCGACTGCCAGTCCGTCTCGAACCACCCCGTATCCAGGTGGATGACGTCGGCCGGCACCCGGTACTGCCTGAGCTTGGCCGCCACGTCGCGCACCTCGGCCTCCGACTGGTACGTGATCCGGCTCATCCACAGCCCGAACGACCACAGGGGAGGGACCGGGCTGCGACCGGTGATCGCGGTGTACTCGGACAGGACGTCCCGGGGCTCTCCCAGGAACACGAAGAGATCCAGCATCTCGTCGCCCGAATAGACGACGTTCGACTGGTCGAACGAGCGTCCGAAGTCGACCGTGACCGGCGCGCTCGTATGGACGAACATGCCGTAGCCCTTCGAGCTGAGGAAGAACGGGATTGGCTTGTACAGGAGTCCCGTCTGCGCCCCCATCCCGTCGCGGGTCGAGAGGTTCATCTTCTGGCCCCGCTTGTCGAACCGGGTGAACGATTCACCGGCTCCGAAGAGCTTTTCGTCGTACTGCAGCTCGAAAGCCGCCGCCGTCGATCTTCCCATGTCTTCGGCCCGCCTTACGAACGAGAACGGGACGGGGGTCGAAAACGTGGCGGGCTCCCCGGGTCCCATGGTTCGCGTCACGGGTCGACCGTCGGCGTCGCGGAATTCCACGTGCCATGGATCCCGCTCCAGCCGCACCTGGCCGAAGGGGCCGGTCCACGTGATCGCGTCCGTCGACTCCTCCACGGTCCACGCGTCCGAACTGGGCACGGGACCGGCCAGCATCAGGGACGCGGCGTCGCCGATCGGGACATCCCGCGTGGAAAAGCGAAGCCGCACCGTCCTGGGGCTCACGAAGTCGATGGCGAAAGGCAGCGACGGATCCCGATCGTACTCGGTGCCCGGAAATTCATCCGACTGCGCCCGGGTGAAGGCGAGATCCACCTTGTTGAAGGACAGGCTCGGTTG
>JAHEEH010000325.1 GCA_024640835.1 Bacteroidota bacterium | reverse complement strand
GCCGTCTCCGATCTCGAGCCGGACCCGCCCGAACCACCCACCGTGCTCGGCCACGTGGTCGGCCCGCATGACCTCGTAGGAGCGGTCGCGCGTGCGTCGGAGCGTCTCGGCCACACGGTTGGCCGGATCCGCCGAAACGGTCCTGTAGTCCACGAACGACGTGGCGGCGGCGAACAGGAGGGTGACGGCGTCCGCATCACGGACCTTCAGGGTCCTGTAATCCACGCGCGACGTCCCGCCCTCCGGGCGCGCCACCACCCGGCCCTCGTACCGGAGCGCACCCTCGATACCCAGGTAGTCGGAGCTCTTCCCCGTGACGCGCAGCGTGTCCGGGGACAGGCCGTCCATCCGGAAATAATCGGTTCCGTAGTTGGAGTGGGCCGGATTGCGGACGCCGGTCAGCATGGCCTCGAGCGACACCGAGCCCGGGCGATCCGCGCTGATGCGCACGACGATCACCTGGTCGGGCGCGCTGGAATACACCTCCCGGGTAAAGGTCACCCCGTCCACGCGGTACGATACACGGACGATCGCCTGGTCCAGATCCAGCTCCCTCCGGTAGTCCGTGACGTCCCCGTGGCCCGGAAAGTCGATCCAGAGATCGGCGAAGGGCTGGTACTTCTGCTGCTCGTACGGAATGCCCATCATGGTGCGACCGAACAGGTCGTGGGCCTTTTCCACGTCGCCGGCGAACAGGAGACGGCGTATCTCGGGCAGGGCCTCCGCGCCGCCCTCTCGCGTGGGATCGTAGGGACCGCCCGACCAGAGCGTCTCCTCGTTGAGCGCGATGCGCTCCCGTGCCGTTTCGCCGAACACCATCGCACCCAGGCGTCCGTTGCCTACCGGCAGCGCCTCGTCCCAGGACGCTGCCGGCGCCAGGAAGTGCATCGTCTCCGATCGGAAATCCTGCGCCCGCGCGGCCGGCGCGATCAGCAGAACGGCAAGGACCAGGCATCGACGGGACATGGCGGGGACGGTAGGATGGAGATGGAATGGTCGTACCCCCGGCGCGACCGTGCAAGCACGACCTCCTGCGCGTCTGTTTCCTGCGCCGTAGTTTCGGCGCCGTTTCATCCTCGATCGACCCCATGCGTTTCCGTCCCGTCGTACTCCTTGCCGTGCTCCTTCTGCCGTCCTGCAAGGCGCGTTCCGATTACGAGATCACGTTTTCGACCGATCGCGACGAGTCCCTGGATCTCTTCGGCATGACGCCCGATTCGTCGTACTTCCGCGCGTACACGGGCGACGACGGTACCGAGTACGGGGTGCGGTGGTCGCCCGACGGCACGACGCTCCTGTATACGGGCTGGCGCGGCGGCAATGCGGATGTCGTGGCGTTCAACCTGGAGCGCGGAAATATCCGGCGGCTCGTGCAGGGTCCCGGGTATGACGGAAGCCCGGACTGGTCGCCCGACGGCAGGCACATCGTGTTCGTGTCCGATCGGGACGGCGAGCGCCATCTGTACCGGACGCCGGTCGACTCGCTGGACATCGTCCAACTGACCGGCCCGGCAACGGTGGACACCTCGCCGCGGTGGTCGCCGGACGGCGACCTCATCGTCTTCACGAGGTCCGATCCGGAGAGCACGGAGCAGGGCGCCATCATGACCATGAAGGCGGACGGGTCCGAGGTTCGGAAGCTGACCTCCGGCGACACCTTCGACAGCCTGGCCGACTGGTCGCCCGACGGCGGGCGCATTGCGTTCCACCGGTGCGTGGACGGAGCATGCACGCTCTGGACGATGAGACCGGACGGAACGGACGAGCGGCAGCTGGTCGATGACGAGTACGACAACCGGTGGCCGGCGTGGTCACCGGACGGCGAGTGGATCGCGTACACGTCGGCCCGGGACGACCAGACCGACATCTACGTGGTCCGCCCGGACGGCTCCGACATGCGGCGCGTCACGCGCTGGCCCGGAAGGGACGAGGCGGCGTCATGGCGGCCCGTCCCGCGCCTTCCCGAGACCGAGCGGACGCCCTGAGCGGACCGTCGGCCCGCCAGGGTTCACTCGCCCCTCAGGTAGGGCTCGACGGCGCGCCTGTCGTCCGAAGCCGACACGAAGGCATCCCGCGCGGCGGGGGATTCGAACAGGTACGCGGCATATCCCCCGTACCCTCCGCCCGCGTACTTGCAGGCGAGCATCCCGGGAGCCTCGGCCAGGGATTGCATCCCTTCTTCCACCTGCATGGCATAGGTGATGCGCACCGCCTCGGCCAGCCCCCCGGTGTCCCGCGCCCACACGGCGTCCCGCGCACGGATTCCGGCCCTCTCGATCGCGTCGAAATCGCGCCGCCGGTCGACCACGCCGGGTGTGTCGTGCGGAGCGCCGGTCCAGGCCAGCGCCATCCGGCCGCGGAGCATGCACCCGTCGGTCTTGAACTCCAGGGACGGCCGCGGCCCGCTCCGCCACACGCAGAGTCCCGTCTCCCGGATGACCGCCGGGTCCTGCCATCCGACCCCCAGGTCCAGCTCCGCCCGAACGCCTTCGAGTCCGTTCAGAAGCGCCCACGCGCCGCTTCCACCCAGTCCGGAGCGATGCTCGTAGGACCAGTCCGTGAGACTGACCAGCGGAGAGATCGCGCAGTTGACGATGTAGGCGCCCTCCCGCGCGAACCGGGGCACGTCCAGCCATCCGCCTCCGAAGTCGATACGCAGGGGCGCTTCCCGCGGAGCGCGAATCCACCGGATGAGATCGCTCGTGGAGACCGGCTCGAACTGCGGCGGCGTCTTGGGCAGCACCACGTAGCGCGCGCCGGTCCTGGTGCACAGCGTCCGCTTGGCCTTCTCGAAACCGTCGTCCCCGGTCACGGCCAGGATATCAGGCCGCAGGCGCAGGAATTCGTCCAGGAAGTCCAGCCCCGGCTCGAGTCCCCTGCCCACCACCACGTCGTCCACCGTCTCCAGGGCGAGCAGAAGGGCCCGCTTGTGCTCGTCGGGCAGGGAGCTGCGACGACCCTTGTATCGCAGCAGCACGTCGCTCGACGCGAAACTCACGGTAAGCCGGTCCCCCAACGCCCGGGCCTCGCGGAAGAACTGCAGGTGCCCGGCATGCAGGATGTCGTAGCACCCGGAGACGAAGACGTCGGTCATGGGGGAGGTCGGCCGTTTCGAGTCCCGAATATACTCCCGTCGACCTGGTGGATCCGTTCCGCGCCCCGGCATGTATCATGCGATCACGTTCCGCACGGGACCGCCCGTGCCCATGGATGCAGCGATGAAGCACCCGCATTCGATTCTGTGCCTGCTGACCGTGTTCGCGGCGTGTTGCCTGGGGGTGGCGACGGCCTCGGCCCAGGAAGTGGACTCCACGCGAACGGAGGACGAGCTGCTCAGGGAGCTCGAGCGGGACATGGCGACCCCTTCCCCGGAGCAGGCGCAGCCGCGCTCCCGTCCAAACACCAATCCCGAGATCAGCC
>JAHEEH010000324.1 GCA_024640835.1 Bacteroidota bacterium | reverse complement strand
ACCTCGTACTCCAATGGATAAACCCCAGGATAGATTCGCGGAATTCGAGTCGAAACGAGAACGATTGAACAGGCTCGTACTCGAGGAACACGGGCACCTGGGAACGCGCCGGTTCTTCGCCCTGGACTCCGCCGCGTACCGGGATGGAGCACTCGACGGTCGGACCAAGGAACTGCTCGGCCTGGTCGCATCGGCGGTGCTCCGATGCAACGACTGCATCGACTATCACATCGGGCAGTGCCTGGAGGCCGGGTACACGGACCAGGAGCTGGATGATGCGTTGAACGTTGCGCTCGTGGTGGGAGGCTCGATCGTCATACCCCATCTTCGGCATGCGGTGGAGACGATGGGCATCCTGCGGGCGCGTGAAGAACGTGGGGATTGACGCCGAAGGGGTTACGCCGAAGGGTGGGGCAAGAAGCGGCGCCACATCACGAATTGTGGAAGAGACGATTCGTTCGTACTTTTTCCTGTCTGTACCCATCCAGTGCAGACCTGCGAATTCCGCCCGCCCGGCTCGCCCGCGTTCATGTTCGATTCACTCTCCGACAAGCTTGAAGGTGCCCTGAAGTCCCTCGCGGGGCAGGGGCGCATTACGGAGCTGAATGTCGCGCAGTCCATGCGCGAGATCCGGAGAGCCCTGCTCGACGCGGACGTCAATTACCAGGTCGCGAAGGAGTTCACCGAGCGTGTTCGGGATCGGGCACTGGGCGAGGAAGTGCTGAATTCGGTTTCGCCCGGTCAGCAACTGATCAAGATCGTTTACGACCAGCTCGTCCACTTCCTGGGCGAGGAGCACGTCGGAATCGAGCCGGCGCCCATTCCCCCGACCATCATCCTGGTCGCCGGTCTCCAGGGCTCGGGAAAGACCACGTTCTGTGGCAAGCTGGCCCTTCACTTCAAGTCGAAGGGTCGCACTCCGATGCTGGCCGCAGCCGACGTCTACCGACCGGCCGCAGTGGACCAGTTGAGTGCTCTCGCTTCCCAGGTGGGCATTCCGATCCACGCGATCGTGGAAGACGGTGAGCCCGTGCGAGACGCCGTGCGGGTGGCGCGGGAGGCCGTCAGCGCGGCGCGGCGCGACGCCCGGGACATCCTGATCATCGACACGGCGGGCCGTCTGCACGTGGATGAGCCGATGATGCAGGAGGTGCAGCAGATTCGCGACGCGGTCGGTCCGCACGAGATCCTGTTCGTCGTCGACGCGATGACCGGTCAGGATGCCGTGAATACGGCGGTGGCGTTCAACGAGCGCCTGGATTTCAGCGGGGTCGTCCTGTCGAAGCTGGACGGCGACACCCGCGGTGGCGCAGCGCTCTCCATCCGGAGCGTGGTGCGCAAACCCATCAAGTTTGCCTCCACCGGAGAGAAGCTCGACGCGCTGACCCCGTTCTATCCCGACCGGATGGCACAGCGCATCCTCGGGATGGGCGACGTCGTCTCGTTCGTCGAGAAAGCCCAGGAACAGTACGACGAGAAAGAGGCCGAGAAGCTTCGCCGCAAGATGAGCGCGGAAAGCTTCGACCTCGAGGACTTCCTCGAGCAGTTGGACCGCATCAAGAAGATGGGCTCCCTGCGCGATCTCGTCGGCATGATTCCCGGTATCGGGAAGCAGGTGGACGAACTCGACGTGGATGAGGATGCCTTTCGCCATATCGAGGCCATCATCCTGTCGATGACGCCCGATGAACGGCGTGACCCCGACCTCATCAACGGGAGTCGCCGCCTGCGTATCGCGCGTGGTGCCGGGCTGGAGGTTCGCGACGTGAACCTCATGATGAAACAGTTCCGCGACATGCGGAAGATGATGAAGACGATGACAAAGCTCATGGGCAAGGGCCGAGCCGTGGATCTCGGGGCGCTCATGGGCGGTGCAAACTGATTACAATCGACGTAAGAACCAGCAGGAACGAACGTGGCAGTCAAGCTTCGCCTTCGCCGAATGGGTCGCCGCAAGCGCCCTCTCTACGCTGTGGTCGCTACAGACGAGCGCAGCCCGCGCGATGGCCGTTTCATCGAGGACCTGGGACGGTATGAACCGTTGCAGGAGCCCGCGACCATCTCTTTCAACACGGATCGCGTGCTGTACTGGCTGGAGCAGGGTGCCCAGCCTTCCGATACGGTCCGATCGCTTCTGAGCCGTGAGGGTCTCATGCTCGCGCTTCACATGCGCCGCAAGGGAGCCTCGGCCGAAGAGATTTCCCAGGCGATCGCCAGCCACCGGGAGCAGGCACTAGCCAAGCTGAGCGCCTCTGTCAAGCAGACGTCGCGGCAGCGTCGCCAGGCCGCCCTGGCGGCCGAGGCCGTTTCGGCGAAGGAGCATGAGGCGGCCGAGGCCAAGGCACGGGCCGAAGTCGAGGCCAGGGCCAAGGCCGATGCGGACGAGGCAAGGCGCCGCGCCGAAGCCGAGCGCGAGAAGGCGGCCGAGCAGGCTCGCGTCGAGCAGGAAGAGGCCAATGTGGCCACTGCCGTGGCCGAGGAGCCCGCCGCGGAAGCCGAAGCTGTGGCCGAGGAGCCCGCCGCGGAAGCCGAGGCTGTGGCCGAGGAGCCCGCCGCGGAAGCCGAAGCTGTGGCCGAGGAGCCCGCCGCGGAAGCCGAAGCTGTGGCCGAGGAGCCCGCCGCGGAAGCCGAGGCTGTGGCCGAGGAGCCCGCCGCGGAAGCCGAAGAGGCCGACAAGCCGGACGCTTGATCCGTCAGGGAACAGATCCTCGAGAAACGATCGTCATGTCCAGCGATTTGCGACAGATCGGCACGGTAACCCGCCCGCATGGCCTGCGGGGGGAGGTGAAGGTGCGTCCGGAGACGGACGACCCGTCCCGATTCGGCTCGCTGGATCACGTTCTGGTGGGGGTCGAGAGCGGGGATGCCGCTCCGTTCCGCATTGCCGGTGTGCGGTACCAGGCCCTGCAGTCCGGTACGGCCGTGGTACTCTCGTTGGACGGCGTTTCTTCTCGCGAAGCCGCGGAGGAGCTGGCGGGGCTGGCCGTTTGGGCCGAGGCCGATGCGCTTCCCCCTCTGGGTGACGACGAGGTGTATGCAAGCGACCTCATCGGCCTGGAAGTGTGGGACGGGCCCGGTTCCCGGGCGGGGGTCGTGACCGACGTGCTCGACCTGCCGGCACAACCGGTCCTCGTCGTGAGGCGGGAGTCGGGGGATGACGTCCTGGTGCCCTTCGTGCCCGACCTGGTGGAGAGCGTGGACGGCACCAGGATCGTGATGCGCCCCCTGGAGGGCCTCCTGGATCCGGATCACCGGGAAGAGGTCGCCTGAAGCCATGCGGATCGACCTCGTCACTGCGCTCCCGGGCATCTTCGAGAGCCCGCTTCGCCAGAGCATCGTCCGGCGCGCCCAGGAGGATGGCCTCGTGGACATCCGGGTGCACGACCTGCGGGAATACGCCCACGACCGCCATCGACAGGTGGA
>JAHEEH010000323.1 GCA_024640835.1 Bacteroidota bacterium | reverse complement strand
GGCCTCGACGCGTTCCCGCAGCCTTCCGTCATCCGCACCCGGTACCCCGTGGTGCTGATGCACGGGTTCGGCCTTCTCGCGTCGCTCCGGCGCGGTGGACACCTGCACGAGGAGGCCATGGTCCTCCGCTCGCGCGGCATCCTGGCCTATGCACCCAACATATCGCCCTACCATACGATTCCGTTCCGGGCTGCCATGTGGAAGGACCGCCTCGCGCGAATCCTCTCCGAAACGCGGGCCGACGCGGTGAACCTCGTGGCCCATTCGATGGGCGGCCTCGATGCTCGGTACCTGATCAGGGAGCTCGGGATGCACGACCTCGTCGCCTCGCTCATCACCGTGGCCACGCCCCATCACGGCTCGGCGCTCGCCGACATCGTGCTGGAGCAGCCCGAGCGCGTCCGCGAGTGGATGACCGACGCCGCCCGCTGGGTGTCCGACGCGACGATGGAGGGCACGCCCGCCAACTTCCGGCGCGCCGTGGGCGACCTGACGCCCGAATACGTCAAGGGAACCTTCAACCCGGGTATTCCCGATCACCCGGACGTGCGCTACTGGTCCTACTCGGCCCGCGCGGGACGCGGCACGGAGACGCCCATCAATCCGCTCCTCCGCCCGCTCAACATGATGCTGTATGCACGGGAGGGGCCGAACGACGGATTCGTTTCGGTCGAGAGCGCCCTCTGGGGTGAATCGCTGGGCATCCTGGAGGCGGATCACGCCCAGCAGATCGGCGTGGGCATGTCGATCGGGTCGCGCTTCGACTCGAACCGGTTCTTCGCGGAGATCGCCGACCGCCTGGGACGCGCCGGATTCTGAGTGGCTACTCGATCTTGAGATCCCCGTACGACACCAGCTCCCCGCGGCGGTCCAGCACGAAGAGACGCACCAGGCCCGTGCGTGCCAGGAGCACGGCGGAAAACTGGAACACGTACGCACCCGGACTCGAGGCGTCGAGCACCTCATCGAGGATCATCAGCCTTCCGGAGTTGTCCTTGGCCCGCAGCACGAGGCCCCCGCCGACCCCACCGAATTCCAGAACGGAAACCGGAACGGTCACGACCCCCGTGGAGACCGGGTTGGGATACGCGGGATCGACGCGCACTTTCCCCAGGAAGAGGGGCGCGCTCCGCCAGTCGTCCTCATCCATGGACTGCACGAGACCGTACTCGTCCGTCCGCGTGAAGCCCGATGGTGGCAGACCCGCGTCCCGCTCGAACTCGGCCGTCTGCTTCTGACTGTCGCCGGCCGGAAGAAGCGCGAGCAGCAGGAGGGCTGCCGGAAGGAAGCGCATGGGGGGCGGTAGTAAGTTCACCCGGTCGAGAACCCGGCCCCTCCCCACCTCGTTCCCCGGGAAACCGTGACCCCATGCACTCCCTGGACGTCGAAGGACTGACCGTACGCCTGGCCGACCGCACGGTCCTGCATGACGTCTCGTTTTCGGTGCCGCGGGGCATCTGGCTCGGCGTGCTCGGGCCGAACGGAAGTGGAAAGACGACGCTTCTCCGCACGCTGGGAGGCCTGCTTCCGTTCGACGGGAACGTCAGGCTGGACGGACGGCCGCTCGGCGAGTGGCCGATCCGTGACCGGGCGCGCCGCCTCGCCTTCGTCCGGCAGTCCCTGGGCATTGGATTCGACTTCACGGTGGAGGACGTCGTGCTGCTCGGTCGGGCGCCCCACAGGGGATGGCTCTCTCCCTTCGACCGGACCGACCGTCAACTGGTCCGCGAGGCGCTGCATCACGTAGACCTCGACGGATTCGAAGGCCGCTCCATGTTCGCCCTCTCGGGCGGTGAACAGCGACGGGTTCTGCTCGCCCAGGCCCTGGCGCAGCAGGCGGACGTGCTTCTTCTGGACGAGCCTACGACCCACCTCGACGTACATCACCAGTACGAATTCCTCGATCACGTCCGGCGCCTCGTGGACGGAGGCGCCACGGCGATCGGCGTGTTTCACGATCTGGAGCTCGCCGCGCGCTATACTGATCGGGTCCTCGTACTCGATGACGGGCGCATCGGCGCCGACGGCCCGGCCGAACATGTCCTGTCGACCGAACTCATCGCCCGCGTATTTCTCATGGAGGCCGAAACGCGCGAAATTCAGGAGGGAGAATTCAGCCTTCGGTATCATGCCCCGATTCCCCGTCCCCGGCGAAACGGAGGATCGGCCCACGCGTAGTCAGCCCGCCTTATCCGACGCCCATGAAAATCTATACCCGCACCGGCGACGCCGGCGAAACCGCCCTGTTCAGCGGATCCCGTGTTCCGAAGAATCACCCGCGCATCTGCGCCTACGGCACGGTCGACGAGACGAATTCCATCATCGGAATCGCCCGTGCACACCTGGTGGGCATCGAGGCCGCGTCGGCACTTGACGGCATGCTCGGACGCATACAGAACGAGTTGTTCGTGGTCGGCGCCGACCTGGCGACGCCATCGGAATCCAGGGCCTCGGTCCCGAGAATCGGCCCCACGCACATCGTGGTGATAGAGCACGATATCGATCGGCTGGACGCCGATCTGCAGGAACTGAAGAAGTTCATCCTCCCGGGTGGCCATCCGGCGGCGGCCTCGCTCCATGCCGCACGGACGGTATGCAGGCGGGCCGAGCGGGAGACCGTGGCCGCGCTCGAAGACCACGGGCTGAACCGGGACGTGGTCGTGTACCTGAACCGGCTGTCGGACTTCCTGTTCGTCGCCGCCCGGTGGGCCAACCGGTCCGCGGGACTCGAAGACGTCACCTGGATCCCGTGACGCCTCCCCTGCCGTGACATCTCCTCCCCGAGAGCCGACTCGCGGCCGCCGCTTCGCCTTCACCGTCGGGATGCTGGCGCTGCCCGTCCTCTTCTTCGTGCTCCTCGAGGGCGGGCTTCGTGCAGGGGGCTATGGCGGAGACCTGCCCCTCTTCATACCGGTCGACGGGGCACCGGAGTGGAGCGTGCAGAATCCGGAGGTCGCACGTCGCTACTTCTCCCGGCAGCCGCGGGTACCGACCGGACTGATGGACACCTTCAGGACGGTGAAGGACTCGTCGTCCTTCCGGATTTTCGTGCAGGGAGGGTCGAGCGCCGCCGGATACCCCTATTACGCCGGGGGAGCCTTCTCGCGCATGCTGCAGCAGCGCCTGCAGCAGACGTTCCCACAACGCCGGATCGAGGTCGTCAACACCGGGCTGGCCGCGGTGAACTCGTACACGCTGCTCGATTTCTCCCGCGAGATCCTCGAGCAGCGTCCCGACGCGATACTGGTCTACGCGGGTCACAACGAGTACTACGGCGCCCTGGGAGTGGGGTCCACGGAGAGCATCGGCCGGTGGAGGCCCGTCGTGAACCTGTACCTGCGGCTGCAGCATTTGCGGACCGTGCAGCTCCTGCGGGGCATGCTGGCCGGGCTGGCGTCGTGGGGCAGCGGTACGGACGAGGGTCCCCCCG
>JAHEEH010000322.1 GCA_024640835.1 Bacteroidota bacterium | reverse complement strand
CTACAACCTGAACGTGACGGCGCAGCTGCGGAAGCAGTTTGCGAACGGGCTTTCGACGAGCCTTTCGTACGCGTTCATGGAGTCGAAGAACCTGTTCAAGTCGACCGAGATCGCGTCCGTCCTGTTTTCGGAGAGCCCGGTGCAGGGCGATCCGAACCGCCCCGGGCTCGCGCACTCGGAGTTCGGCAACAGGCACCGGATCGTGGGCGCGGGGACGTACACACACACATGGTCGGAGCGCTTCGCCACGCACGTGGGCGCATTTCTGGAGGTCGCCCAGGGCAACACCTTCCTCGGTGCAGGTGGCAATCGGTACTCCTTCACGTACTCGGGTGACGTGAACGGCGACGGATTCGCGGGCAATGACCTGATCTATATTCCCACGAACGCGACCAGCGCTTCCGAAATCCGGTTTGCGGCGAACGGGAGTGTTACCGCTGCCGCGCAGGCACAGGCCTTCGAGGTCTTCATCCGGCAGGACGACTATCTGCTGGAGCACCGGGGAGAGATCGCCGAGCGGTTCGGCGCGATCAATCCCTGGTTCTGGAACCTGGATCTCCGGATCATGCAGGACATCGGGTTCGTTGTGGGCGGCAAGCCCCAGCGCGTTCAGATCAGCCTGGACATCCTGAACGCCGCCAACCTCCTGTCGAGTGACCTGGGCGTGAGGAAGATCGCGGACCCGCGAGCCACCTCTCCGCTGTCCCTCGCCTACTTCGACACGGACGGGGAGCCGGTGTTCAACTTCAATACGGACGTGAAGGAGACCTTCCGGGACGATCTGAGCCTGTTCTCCCGCTGGCAACTTCAGCTGGGGTTGAGGTATCTCTTCAACTGACAACGCATCAATTGTGGGATCGCGGCGCCCCGGGCATCTTGCTTCGGGGCGCCGTCGCATCGAGGCCTTCAGGACACGGCTGGAACCGCCGATGCATTCAACCCGCGGCCGCGTGCCTTCCGCCATGCTCCGTTCTTCCGTCTGCCTTCTGCTCCTCGTCGCCGGATGCTCTTCCGGTCCGGTGACCCCGGGCTTCCGCGCCGGATTCGGACGGGCCGACATCACGCCGTCGATCCCGGAGCCCTGGTCCGACGCAAACGGTGACGGCCGGTTCTCGGAGGAGGATGGGGACACCTTCGACGACACGAACAAGAACGGGGCATTTGACGCGCTGTGGCTTGCAGGGTCCTTCGAGGGCCGCGCGGCCTCGACAATCGCCGACAGCCTTACCGCGACGGCCTTGGTGGTGGACGACGGACAGCGGCGGATCGCGATGGTGGCCATCGACAACTTCGGGATGGTCCTGGACGATGTGGAGGACGTCCGCTCGCGCATTCCTGCCGAATGGGGCGTCGACCGGACGCTGGTCATCGCGACGGGGACGCACTCCGCGCCCGACCTCGTGGGCTGGTGGACGCCCATGGACGCGGCGCCAGCCGCCCGGTGGGCCTACCTGGACCAGGCGAAGCAGGGGATCGTCGAGGCGATCGGCCGGGCAGTCGATGCGCTCGAGCCCGCCCGGATGCTGCTGGCGGAGATCGACGACTCGGAATGGTCGCCCGTTGTGGACGTTCGCCCACCCCACGTGTACGACCCGGGGCTCCGTCTTCTTCGGTTCGTGGACGGTGCGGATGTGACCATCGGAATGGTGATCAGCTGGAGCTGCACGCCCGAAGTCATGGGAGCGCAGAACACGGACGTCAGCCCGGATTTCGTGGGGGCGCTTCGGCGCGGCCTCGAGAGGGGGGGCGATGACCAACCGGGTCTCGGAGGCATGAGCCTGTTCCTGAACGGGGCGTTCGGAGGGAGGCTGACGGTGGGAACGGAGGCGGTGACGGGAGGCCCGGGCCCGGAAGAGAGCGGGGTGATCGGCACGCGAGCCAGCGCATCACACCTCGGCGAAATGCTGGCGTTGGCAGTGCTCGGGCATCCGCCGGACTGGAGGGCCGCAGCCGATGACCCGCTCGAGGCGCGGCTGATCCGTGCCGAGCTCCGCATTCCCCTGGAGAATCCCGGACTCGCGGATCTGGTGGCACGGGGTCACATCCGTCGCTACATGTCAGAGGACAGTCTGCTCACGACCGAAATGAACATGGTGCTCCTCGGCCCGGTCTGGATCCTGACACTTCCGGGTGAGGCGTTTCCGGAATCCGTGTCCGGTCCCCGGCCCCTGGAAAGAACGGAAGCCGGTCGGGCAGTGCTTCCGCCGTTCAGAACGGCCATGCACGGTGAGATCGACCTGGTCGTGTCCCAGGCGAATGATGCCCTCGGACCGCTCATTCCACCCGGATCATGGATTCCGCCGGACGGACGGATCGGGTCCGCAACGGCGCACGGGGAGGAGGGCAGAGCGGCAAGTCCGTCGAACGTACCCCTGATCCAGCGGGGCTTCATTCGCCTTATGAGCACCATCACGACGTCAAGGCGGTGAGTGCCTGCGCCCGGAGATGGGCCAGTCCGACGTCGTCGATCCCATCCCACCCGGAATGACGGAGGCCCCCCGGGATTGCCGGGAGGCCCCTGCCGACGGAGGGCGGCGGACCACCCTCGTTGAGTCCACGATCACTGCGGGGTGGTGTCGATGATATCGACGGGAGTCGTGCAGTCCACCTGTGATTCATCCCAGGCCACGGTGGGCTCCTGGTAGAAGCGCATCTGGGCGAGCTTCAGGCCGGCATTGTCGTACTCCCAGAAAAACTCCTCGACGTCGCGACCGAAGAGCGGAATGATGGTCCATTCGACGCACTCGTCGGTGTACGCATCATAGACGAGGCAGAAGTCCACGTAGAGCAGATCCTTGGAGACGTTCTCGAAGGTCTGCTTGCCGTGCCCGCGCGTCACGGTGACTTCTGCAACGCCACCGTCGTAGTCGGTCGCGCAGTAGGTCTCCATGACACCGTCATATTCTGCCGTGTAGCAGGTCTCGATCTTCGCCTCTCCACCCGGATTGCCGAGCGCGCGGACGTATACGGAGTAGTCGGTCTCGCCATCGCAGTCCGGGTCGGGATTCGGCAGCTGGAAGGCGGCCTCACCGTCCGTACCGTTGGCATCTAGCACCCGAAAGTCGTCTCCCTCCTGCAGGAGAATCTTCTGACCATTGGCCGGCTCGTCCTTGCTGCCGAGCTTCAGGAAGATGACGTGCCCGTTGGCTCCGGTCATGTCGGCCGTCTTGTCTCTCGGGACACCGATGATGTTGAGGTTGTAGTGGGGCCCGCTGGGGGCACCATTGCTGTTGACGATCGCTTCCTGGGGCTTCTTCGCCGCGATATCGCCCGTCAGGGCCGACTCGCTGCAGCCGACGACGACCGTGCCGATGAGCAGCGCGAACACTGCGAGGGAGGTGATTCTGTTTGTCATGCCACTTCCCGTCGTGGGAGATTGTTGTTGGATCACTCATCAGTGTACGAGCAGCAATCCTTTCTTCGGGTTGGCGGCGTGGAG
>JAHEEH010000015.1 GCA_024640835.1 Bacteroidota bacterium | reverse complement strand
GGATACCCAGCGAGCGAAGCGAGTGGAATCCCACCTGCCCGATTCCCGGCGAGCGAAGCGAGTGGAATCCCCTACCTCGCCAGCACCACCGCCGTCGTCGTCACCCGTCCGCGCTGCACCACCCGCGCCAGGTAGATCCCGGCAGGCAGTCCGCCCGCCGACCACGGAATCTCGCGGATTCCACGCGAGGCCGAGTCGTCCTCCAGAAGCGCCACCCGGTTTCCGGTCACGTCGAAGATCTCGACCTGGACCGGCCCCGCCTCGAGCAGCTCGACGGAGAATACCGTGGAGCCGGTGAACGGATTGGGATACGCGTGGAGCAGCAACGACGCACCGGGCAGGTCGATGTGGTCCTCGACGGCCGTACCGACCGCCTCGATCACGAAATCCGTGCTTGAGGCTTCGTAATCCCCTCCCACGTTGTCCTGGACGACCCGTACGCGCCCCATGCCCGTGCCTGATGCCGGCACGATCCACTGATAGCTCATCTGGGCCGGCGGCAGATTCAACTCGATGGCTTCCCAGGTCACCCCGCCGTCCGGCGAGTAGTACAGGTCCCAGTCGATCTGGTCGTGCGGGATGACCAACACCCACTCGATCGTCACCGGGCTTCCGGCGACCAGCATCTCGCCACCGGTCGGATAGACCAGCGAGACGTGGGCCACGGCCGATCCGGCCGTCGTGACGGACAGCGCCAGGACCGCGAAAAATGGACGCAGGTATCTGGAAAAGGGCATTGCTCTCTGCCGGCAGCCAGCTCCGTGGCACCGTTTGGACCGGGGGATAGACGGTGCAAGGTGGTCGGCATACCGCGCGAATGCAGGGATTTCAGGCCCAACGCCCCGTGATCGGGGGTGGAATCGTCCGTATGGATGGCTGGACGGCGATCGAGGACGTCTCTTCCGTTCGCGCACTGCCCCCGTCCGGCCAGGACACATGAAACCGCCGTTCGCCGAATCGGAAGACTACACCGATTCCGCACGGCCGCCCGTCATCCGGGCGTCCCGGGCATTGGCCTCCGTCTTCCTACTCCTGGATCTCCCCGTGCATGGCGCGGCGGAAGAACTCGCCGCTCGTGGTCAGGTCGTACGTCTCCCAGGACTGGAGCATCCGGGGCCACCACTCCGGATCATAGACCCAGGCGACCCAGCTCATTCCGTGCTGCTCGAGGTAGTTGACGATCGCGTACGCGTAGTGGTCCGGAGCGATCGAATCCCCGGGGCGCACCCCGAACCCGAATTCGGTCGCCACGACCGGCCAGGTCGCCGCCGCGAATCCGAAATCCTCCTCCCACTTCGGCTCCCACGGTCGCGTGCGCTTGTGCTCGTAGGGATGCGTCACGTACGCGATGCCCACCGCCCGGACAGGATCCGTACGAAGCGGAGTCAGGTCGTAGGCCCAGTCGAAGCCGGCGACCAGCGGAACGGTCTCCGTGTCGTACGACCGGATGAGCGAGATGATATCCTCGACCAGCTCCCGCCAGTCGCTCCACGACGCGCTTCCGAGCTGCCCCCGGTAGATCGTGGGTTCATTGAACAACTCGTAGAAGGCGACCGTGTTGTGGCCGCCGTAGTGCCGCGCGATCGCCCTCCAGAACTCGAAGGTCTCCCGCTGCGTCGTGTCGTACATGGGGTCCTGGAAGAGCTCCATGTGCAGGTTGCCGATCGTGTGCCAGTCGATGATGACGTACATCCCGAGCTCGGTGCACCACCCGATCGCCTGGTCCAGGAGGCCCAGGTAGCCCGCCGGCGTCCGGTCCCGCCATGCCACGGGATGGACCGGTATGCGCACCAGCCGGGCCCCAAGGTCCTTCACGTGCTCGAAATGCTCCCTGGTCCAGTGTCCCTGGCCGGCCAGTTTGTCCGGATCGGAGATCGACACCCCGCGGAAGAGCACGGTGTCACCGGCCGCGTCCACGAACCGGTTTCCCTCGACCCGGATGGCGGGCAGGGTATCGGCGCCCTCCGCGAACGGCCTCATGCCCGGCTGGCGGGCATTCCACCACGTATCCTGGCCGGAGGCCACGCTGGGAACGGCTGCCGTCAGCAGCAGGAGCGTTGCGAGGATTCGAGCCACGGTCGGACCTCCCGGTTTGACTGGAGTGTCATATACGACCGGATCGCATCCCTCGCAACGGATCGGTCGCCCCCATGCCGATCGCCCGCGCCGTATTTTCGTGTCCGCCGAATCGCCGCGCGTACAACTGCACCGAATATGATTGCCAGCATGACCGGCTTCGGCCGGGGACAGGTCGAACTCGAGGGCCGTTCCGCGACGGTCGAGATCCGAACGGTGAACGGCCGTTTCTGCGAGGTGTCGGTCCGCTCCCCGCGTGCCCTTTCCGAGTACGAGAACGAGATCACGCGCCGGATCAAGGACTCCCTGGCCCGTGGTCGGGTGTCGGTTTCGGTCCAGGTGGATTCGGTCGATCGATCGACCGTGGGACTCGCGGTCGATCCGGAGACGGTTCGGGGCTACCGGGTCCTGATCGACGAGGTCCGGAAAGCGGCGGGCCTGGAGGCCGAGACGGTGAAGCTCGAGCACCTGCTTCGATTCCAGGACCTGTTTGCGCCGCTTTCGGAGGAAGCCGAGGTCCCGGCGCAGGCATGGGCCATCGTCGAGCAGGCGCTCGATGCCGCCCTCGAGGACCTCACGGCGATGCGTCGACAGGAAGGACTCGCCCTTCGCACCGAGCTGCTGTTCCGCGCGCAGAGGCTCGAGGACGGATTGTCGGAAGTGGAACGGCGGGTCCCCCTGCGCATCACCGAGATCCGTGACCGGCTCCGTGACCGCCTGTCGGAACTGCTCCAGGATGCCCGGGTGGACAGCGACCGCCTGGAGCAGGAGATGGCCTACGTGGCCGACCGCCTGGACGTCACCGAGGAGTGCGTCCGCCTGCATTCTCACCTGGCGCTGTTCCGGGAAGCCCTGGATTCGCCGGAGCCGGTGGGTCGCAAGCTCAACTTCCTCGCACAGGAGATGAACCGAGAGGTGAACACCATCGGTTCGAAGGCCAACGACGCCGAGGTCGCGCACCGGGTGGTGGCCATGAAGGAAGACCTGGAAAAGGTCAGGGAGCAGATCGAAAATGTCGAGTAGCGGCGCCGAACCGGTCGTCGTGGTGCTGACCGCCCCCAGCGGGTCGGGCAAGACCAGCATCGCGCGCAGGCTGCTCGAGGCCGTGCCCGGCATGCGCTTCTCCGTTTCGGCGACGACCCGGAATCCGCGGGCGGGCGAACGGGACGGTGAGGCCTACCACTTCCTGTCGGTCGACGCCTTCCGATCCCGTGCCGACCGGGGCGATTTCGTGGAGTTCGAGGAGGTCTATCCCGGCCTGTTCTACGGCACGCTCCGGTCGGAGGTCGAACGGTCCTCGGTCGACGGCCCGCTGCTTCTGGACGTCGACGTCAAGGGCGCGGTCCGGGTCAAGGAGGCCTACGGGGAGCGGGTCCTCGCCATCTTCGTGCGCCCGCCGTCGATCGCCGTGCTGGAATCCCGTCTCCGCGAGCGCCGGACCGAATCCGACGAGAGCCTGCGCACGCGGTTGGACCGGGTCCGCCTCGAGCTCGCCTACGAGACACGGTTCGACGTCACCGTGGTGAACGACGACCTGGATCGGGCCGCGGACGAAACGATCTCCCTCGTGCGGTCGTTTCTTCAGCGGATGGGCACAGCCGTACGACACGACGATGAGTGAACAGGCCACAGACCGGCTCCGCGGGCGGAGAATTATCCTCGGCGTCTGCGGCGGGATCGCCGCCTACAAGACCGCCGAGCTCGTCCGGGGCCTGAAGAAGGCGGGCGCCGAGGTCCAGGTGCTCATGACGCGCGATGCGCATCAATTCGTGACGCCGCTCACGCTGGGCACCCTGTCGGAGCGCGAAGTGCTCTCGGACATCTTCCCCGACAACCGGGAAGGCAGCTGGACCAAGCACGTGCACCTGGGCCGGTGGGGCGATCTCTTCGTCATCGCGCCGCTGACGGCGAACACGCTGGCCAAGCTCGTTCACGGGCAGTGCGACTCCATGTTGACGGCCGTCGCGCTGTCGGCCACCTGTCCGATGGTCGTCTGCCCGGCCATGGACCACGACATGTACAATCACCCCGCGGTCCGGGCCAACCTGGCTGCCCTGGAAGGCCGGGGTGTCGAGGTGATGCCGGCAGCGTTCGGCGAGCTCGCGAGCGGACTCACCGGCCAGGGCCGGATGCCCGAACCGGACGCCATCCTGGGGCGCGTTGCGGAGCGTCTGGGCACGGGCCCCCTGGCAGGACGGAGCGTGGTCGTGACCGCCGGTCCGACCCGCGAGGCGATCGATCCCGTGCGATTCCTGTCGAACCGGTCGACCGGAACCATGGGGCTCGCGATCGCCGAGGAAGCCGCGCGGCGCGGCGCCCGTGTGACCCTGGTCGCCGGACCCGGTGTGCCGCCGTCGTCGGGCGTCATCGAGCGGATCGACGTCGTCTCCGCCGCGGACATGCACGCGGCCGTCCTTTCCCGTGGAGATGCCGACGTGGTGGTGGGAGCCGCTGCCGTGGCCGACTTCGCGCCGGCCGAGCCGTCCGCGTCCAAGGTCTCCAAGTCCGACGGCGGGCTGACACTGCCCCTGAAGCGGACGCCGGATATCCTCCTGGAGCTCGGATCGAAGAAGCGTGACGGCCAGATCCTGGTCGGCTTCGCCCTGGAGACGGACGACGGCGAGGCCCGCGCACGGACGAAACTCGCGCGGAAGAACCTGGACTGGATCGTTCTGAACGATCCGAACGAGGCCGGCGCGGGCTTCGGTCCCGGAACGAACCGCGTCACCGTGATCGGCCTCGACGGCTCCGTCCTGCCGCTGCCCGTGCTGCCCAAGCCGGAGGTGGCCGCACGCATCCTGGACGTGGTCTTCGCGCCAGCGGGCTGAACCCGGGCGTGTGCATTTCCGTGGGGACAATCGGTGGGAAGTCTCTACCACGGGGCCGGCGGATCGCGGGTATATTCCCTGCGCCTATCCTCGTGTCCATGTCCGATCTCGATCCCCGCCTTCTGCGCTCCGCGCTCGAACACCATATCGAGGTGTACGGCCGGTACGAACTGATGCCTGCACGGACCGAATCCGTCGCGGGGGTCGGGAATCCTGCCACCGAGGTGCCGATGAGGACCATCGACGTGCGCCCGGTCGTCCGCGAAGCGGCTTCATCCGAACTGGACCCGTACGCCCGCATTGGCGCCCTCATCCCGGCCGATTCTCCGCTGACGGGTATGAAGACCCTCGCCGAGGTGTCGGACTGGGTGGCCTCCACCGAGCTCATTCCGCTCGACGGAGCCCGGCTCAATCCGGTGTTCGGGGTGGGGAATCCCGAGGCGGACCTCATGGTGATCGGCGAGGCTCCCGGGGCCGACGAGGATCGACAGGGCGAGCCTTTCGTGGGGCGTGCCGGTCAGCTCCTCACGAAGATCCTGGAGGCCATCGGCTTCGCGCGTTCGGACGTGTACATCGCCAACATCCTCAAGAGCCGCCCCCCCGGTAACCGCGACCCCCTTCCGGCCGAGATCGAGGCCCACATCCCGATCCTGTACCGGCAGATCACGCTGATCCGGCCCCGTGTCCTCCTGTGCGTCGGCCGCACGGCGGGCAATTCTCTCCTGGGACGGGACGATTCCCTGAAGGTGCTTCGTGGACAATTCCACGACTTCCACGGATTGCCCGTGCGCGTGACCTATCACCCGGCCGCGCTGCTGCGCAACGGGCAATGGAAACGGCCCACCTGGGAGGACGTTCAGATCGTACGGCGGCGCTACGACGAGCTCGCCGGATCCACCCCGTCCCTCTCATGAGCGAACCTGCCGGCAACGGATCCTCCCGTCTCCCCTCCGTCGACCTCGGAGGACGCATGCCGCCCCAGGCGGTGGACGTGGAGCAGTCGGTCCTGGGCGCCATGCTCATCGAGCGCGAGGCGATACCCCGCGCGATCGAGATCCTGCCCCCCGACTCGTTCTATTCGTCGAAGCACGCGCGGATCTACGAGGCCATGCTCTCGCTCTTCGAGCGCGGCAACCCGGTGGACATCATCACCGTCACCGAAGAGCTCCGACGCCGGGAGCACCTGGACGAGGTGGGCGGGGCGTATTACGTCTCCGAACTCACGTCCCGGGTCGCCAATGCGGCCAACGTGGAGTACCACGCCCGCATCATCGCCGAGAAATCACTCGTCCGGAAGCTCATCGAGACGATGTCGAGCCTGATCGGAGATGCCTACGATCCCGGCTCCGACGCGTTCGAGCTTCTGGACCGGGCCGAGGGAGAGATCTTCCGCATCTCGGACACCCAGCTCAGGCGGTCGGCGTCGTCCCTCCAGGAAGTCCTGAAGGAGACCGTCAACCGGCTCCAGGCCATCCATGGCCGCGAGGGCGGCGTCACCGGCGTCCCCAGCGGCTTCGGGCGCCTGGACGACCTGACCGGCGGCTGGCAGCCGTCGGACCTCATCATCATCGCCGCCCGCCCTTCCATGGGGAAGACGGCTCTCGCGCTCTCCATGGCGCGCAACGCCGCGCTGCACCCGCAGTCGCCGACCCCGGTCGCCGTCTTCTCGCTGGAGATGAGCGCGCAGCAACTCGCGCAGCGCATGCTGACGTCGGAGGCCCGGGTGGACGCCCAGGCCGCCCGAACGGGGCGCATGGACGAGGAGGACTGGCCCCGGCTCGCCCGGTCGGCCGGACGCCTGTCCGAAGCCAAGATCTTCATCGACGACACCCCGGGCCTCACCATCCTGGAGCTGCGGGCCAAGTGCCGGCGCCTCAAGGCCGAGCACGACATCGGCCTGGTCATGGTCGACTACCTGCAGCTGATGCATGCGACCGCGATGGGCCGCAACGCGAACCGGGAGCAGGAAATCGCCCACATCTCGCGTTCGCTGAAGTCCCTGGCCAAGGAGTTGAACGTTCCGGTCATCGCCCTGTCGCAGCTGAGCCGCGCCGTCGAGACGCGGGGCGGCGACAAGCGCCCGCAGCTGTCGGACCTCCGCGAGTCCGGATCCATCGAGCAGGACGCCGACGTCGTCACGTTCATCTACCGGCCCGAGCGCTACGGCATCACGGTGGACGAGCACGGCAACTCGACCGAGGGCATGGCCGAGATCATCGTCGGCAAGCAGCGCAACGGGCCGATCGGAGACGTGAAGCTCGCCTTCGTGCACCAGCATGCCCGGTTCGAGAACCTCTCCAGCTACTACGGAGGGTCGCGGACGCGGTCCGAGGCCGAGGTTTCGGGCGCCGGTCGGGAGGTTCCGTCGGGCGTCTCCGACGACGACGCACCCTTCTGATCCCGGCGCGCGCGCCGGCGGGGTCTACTCTTCCTCCGGCTCCGCCTTCCGGTCCTTCGGGGTCCTCAGGGAGGGATCGGGATCGAACCTGCGACGACCCTTGATCGGCGTCTTCGGATGCGGCTCGTCCAGGCGGGCCACTGCCTCCGGGTCCAGCGCGTACTGGCAGCCCAGCGGGTGGCGCCCCGCTTCCTTCACGAGACCGTCGAGGACGAGCTGCTTGGCCGCACGGTAGGGACACCCCTCGTATCCCTTCCCCGGCATGAAGAAGGAGGCATTGCGACGTGCGTCGGAGATGATCAGCGTGTAGCCGCGCTCCATCTTCTGGATCGCAAACCTGACCCACTTTTCCGTCGACACCGAGGGCGATCGTCCGGAATCCCAGCCGTCTCGCTCGAATCCGCTACTCATCGGCGCATGTCTCCAGGTTGGATGATGTTCGGGGCGGAACCGTCTAGGCGGTCAGGTCCCGGGGTCCGGGTGAGCCCCGCAACTCCACAGGCCTCGACCTTCGGTCGCGGAGTCGCAGGTTGAGCATTTCCACGAAGACCGAGAAGGCCATCGCGAAGTAGATGTAGCCGCGCGGTATGTGCAGATCCAGGCCCTCGGCGATGAGGGCGACACCCACCATCAGGAGGAAAGCGAGCGCAAGCATCTTCACGGTCGGGTGCTGCTCGATGAACCTCGAGACGGCGGCGGCGCTCGCCATCATGAAGAAGATGGCGAGCACGATGGCCGTGATCATGATCGGCACCTGGTCGACCATGCCCACGGCGGTGATCACGGAGTCGAGCGAGAACACGAGGTCCAGCAGGAAGATCTGCACGAGAATCGACCCGAAGGTGACCCGACCGGCCCTCCGTCCGCCGTGATCGTCCTCTCCCTCGAGCTTGGCATGGATCTCGTGCGTGCTCTTCGCCAGGAGAAACAGCCCGCCGCCGATCAGGATGATGTCGCGACCCGAAATGGCCTCGCCCAGCAGTACGAAGAGGGGCGCCGTCAGGCGCATGATCCAGGCAAGGGACAGGAGCAGGGCCACCCGTCCGAAGAGGGCCAGGGCCAGGCCCATGAACCTCGCGCGCGCCCGCTCGCCCTCGGGCAGCCGGCCCGAGAGGATGGAAATGAAGATGATGTTGTCGACGCCGAGCACGATCTCGAGCGCCGTCAGCGTCGCCAGGGCAATCCAACCCTGTGGATCGGCGATCCAGTCCACGTCGGGGGGTTCCGGTGATGGGAGGACCGAAAGGTACGGAGATCGTACAAATCGGAGAATCCGGGGTCTTCAATCATTCTGCGTCCAAAACGAACCCGGGGTTCTACCGGCCATGCTTATGCTGTCGTCGCGACAGCGAAAACCCCCGGATCCATGGTCGTATCGGAGAAAGTCCGCGGCTTCCATGCCAGCGGCTCGGCAATCCGGAAGATGTTCGACGAGGGCCTCCGCCTCAAGGAACGCTTCGGAGAGGAGAACGTCGCCGACCTGTCCATCGGCAATCCGGGATTCCCGCCGCCCCGTGCGTTCTCGGACGCGCTGCGCCGTGTCGCGGCCGCTCCGTCGATGCATGCCTACATGCCCAACGCGGGTTTCCCCGACGTCCGCGAGCGGGTCGCGGACAGCCTGCGGACGAGAGGGCTTCTGCCCGGCGCGAAGGCCGAGCACGTGGTGATGACGACAGGTGCCGCAGGCGCCCTGAACGTGACCCTCAAGACCCTTCTCGAGCCGGGAGACGAGGTCATTGTCATCCGCCCGTACTTCGTCGAGTACACGTTCTACATCGACAATCACGGAGGGCGCATGGTCCAGGTCGAGAGCGCCCCCGACTGCGGCCTGGATCCGCAGGCCGTCGCCGCGGCGATCGGACCGCGGACGCGCGCCGTCATCGTGAACTCGCCCAACAACCCGTCCGGGCGCGTATACGGTCCGGACGAGCTCGATGGTCTCGCCGGGATCCTCCGACAGGCTTCCACCCGCTACGGCCATCCCGTCTTCCTGCTGTCGGACGAGCCGTACCGGGAAATGGTGTATGGCGAGAGGGCGTTCGTTTCGCCTGCCTCCCGGTACGAGAACAGCTTCCTGTGCTACTCGTGGTCCAAGACCTTCAGCATCCCCGGGGAGCGGATCGGCTACGTGGCCGTGCACCCGGAGCTCCAGACCTCGGACTGGCCGCTGCTCATGGGCGCGCTTTCCATGTGCAACCGGTTCCTGGGCTTCGTCAACGCGCCCGCCTTCATGCAGCGCGTGATCGCGGAGTCCCTCGACGCCGAGCCGGACTTCGCGCACTACGAGGTGAAGAAGGACCTGCTGTGCGCCGCGCTCAGGCGTGGAGGCTACCGGTTCGCCGAGCCCGAGGGCACCTTCTACATCTTTCCCGAAACACCGGGCGACGAAGCGGACTTCATCGCCCGGGCCAAGGAGAAGCTGCTGCTCGTCGTGCCCGGCTCGGCTTTCGGTCGTCCGGGGCACTTCCGGATATCGTTCGCGGCACCCGAGACGACGGTCCGCCTCGCCTGTCGCCTTCTCGTGGAGCTGAACGCATGATCCACGAATCGCTCGCCCCCTTCTTCGACCCGCGTCACGTGGTCCTCATCGGGGCCTCGCGGACTCCCGGCCGGCTCGGCTACGTGCTCGCCCACAACCTGGTCGCGCATGGCTACCGGGGTGACGTGAGCTTCGTCAATCCGAACGGTGGGGAGCTCTTCGATCGCCCCCTGTACCCGTCTCTGGACCTCGTCCCGGGAACGCCCGACCTCGCGGTGCTGCTCATTCCGGCCCGGTTCATTCCGGATTCCCTGGACGAGTGCGGCAGGCGGGGTATCCGTGCCGCGGTGGTCGCGTCCGGAGGATTTTCCGAGACCGGCGACGAGGGACGGGCCCTCGAGCGGCGGACCAGGGAGGTCCTGGATCGGCACGGGATGCGCCTGATCGGTCCGAACTGCATCGGCATCATGGATTCCGATTCCGGACTGGACACCTCGTTTCTGTCGGGCCCCGGCGTGCTGGCCGGTCCGGTGGCCTTCGTGTCGCAGTCGGGAGCGGTGTGTGCGGCCGTCGTGGAGTGGGCGCGCGGAGACGGTTTCGGCCTATCGCGCCTCTTCAGCCTCGGAAACCAGGTGGATCTGTCCGAAACGGATCTCCTGGAGGCCCTCGGCGACGATGCCAACACGCGTGTGGTGACCCTGTACCTCGAGGGGGTGAACGACGGGCGCCGGTTCGTGGACGTCGCCTCGGGGGTCACCCGGTCGAAGCCCGTGATCGCGCTCAAGGTCGGACGGACAGAGGCCGGCAGCCGGGCGGCGGCCTCCCATACGGGAGCACTCGCCGGACGGGACGTGGCCTACCAGGCGGCGTTCCGACGCGCCGGCATTCTCCGGGCGGCGAGCAGCGAGGACGTGTTCGACTGGGCGCGCGTTCTCGCGCAGGGTCCGTTCGGTCCGGCGCACCGCCTTGCCATTCTCACGAACGCCGGGGGGCCGGGGGTTGCGGCCACCGACGCCGCAGCCATCGAAGGGCTGGACGTCGTACCGCTCTCCGAAGGCACGCGGCGACGGCTGACGGCGTTCGTGCCTCCGGAAGGCGCGTTCAACAACCCGGTGGACCTGCTCGCCGCGGCATCACCCGAGGCCTTCGGCGGGGCCCTCCGCATCCTGCTCGACGCCGACGAGGTCGACGCGGTGGTCGTCATCCTCCCTCCGCCCCCGGGTTGGCCCGCGGAGGACGTCGCCGACGCCCTCATTGCGGAGGCCCGGGGCAGCACGAAGGCCGTCGTGGTGGCCCTCATGGGCGATGCGGGCATCCGCGTGGCCCGCGAACGGCTGCGGGAAGCCGGGGTGCCGTCCTTCCGCTATCCCGAGCGGGCCGTGCGGGCCCTGGCCGCCGTCGAGGCGGCCGAGAAGGCCAGGCTCCGTTCGCCGGATGGGGTCCACGTGCCTGCCGCCGGCCCCCTGCCGACCCCCGGACCGGACGGCTGGCTCGAGGCGGAGGATGCCGCTCAGGTCGTCGGGCGGGCAGGCGTCCCCATTCCCGCCATGGTGATCGCGGCGGATGCCGAAGCCGCCGCACGGGCCCAGGCCAGGATCGGGGTGCCGGTCGTGGTCAAGCTCCGGTCCCGCACGATCGTCCACAAGACCGACGTGGGAGGGGTGAGGCTGGGCCTCGACACCCCGGAGGCCGTCTCTGAAGCGTTCCGCTCGATTCGCGACGGGGTTGCGGGTCTCGGGCCGGATGCATTCGACGGCGTGCTCGTTCAGCCCATGGCCCCCGGCGGGACGGACCTCATCGTGGGCGTGGTGCGCGACGAGCAGTTTGGGCCGCTGATCATGGTCGGGACCGGCGGCACGGACGTCGAAACGGTCGCGGACGGCGCATTCGATCTTGCACCTTTGACGAGGGACCAGGCCTCGGACCTGCTGGAGCGCTCCGGCGCGGGACGGCGTCTCACCGCCCGTCGCGGTCAGCCGGGCAGCGACCGGGAGGCCGTGATCGATGCCATCGTTCGCGTTGCGGCGCTCGCGTCGGGTGCCCCCGGCATACGCGAAATGGACATCAACCCGCTTCGGGTGTTCGCGGACGGCCAGGGAGCGCTCGCGCTCGACGTGCGAATCCGGATGGACGACGCGGGGTGAGCCGGACGAATACCCGGCGCACGGACGGTCAGTAGCGCGTCTTCCGGGAGAAGAGCCCCCGGATCCTGGCCTTGATGGCCCTCTTGAGCTGACTCCAGAAGCTCATGGCAGACTCAGGCGATCCGCGCGAACGCCCGGCCCATGAGCGCCTGTCGCACGCGGATCAGCGAGACGAGCGGCAGGGCGGAAAGGATGGCGAGCAGATTCATGGCCAGGATCGGAGTGGATTCTGCCCTCCGATACGGCAGGTCCGGTGCCCGGTTGCAGTCCGACCGTCCGGAGTCTTCCGTCAGGCCTTCCGGGCGTCGGTGGACCGGCGTCTCTTCTTCGTGACGAAGACCGCGATGCCCACCCCGTATCCGATGCACATGACGAGCATGCAGGCCAGGAATAGCGTCGCCACGAGCACGGAGGCAGCGGTGCCATCCACGTAGCCGAGCTCGCCCAGGAGCCAGAAGAAGCCGTCCCAGGCCACGAGGAACAACACCACCCCGGCGGCAGCTCCTGCCAGGTACACGCGACGGTTGGACGGGGTCTTCATGCTGCGAAAGGTCGCCACGGGCCGGCCCGTGGGCCAGCGCCCCGTTAGAATCCTTCGTGACGAATACC
>JAHEEH010000321.1 GCA_024640835.1 Bacteroidota bacterium | reverse complement strand
TCGAGTACGGGGACCGACAGCATCCGTCCGGGCTCGGTCCACTGAAGTGTCCAGGTCAGCTGCCGGGAGACGAAGAAGTCGGCGAGCATCCCACCGACGAGCGGCGCCAGGCCGGCCGCGCCGGCCGCGACGAAGTTCGTGACGGCGAGGTAGTTGGTGCCCTGTCCACGCGGTGCCAGGCGAAGGCCGATGTTGCCCGTGGCCAGCGTGATGCCGGCCATCGCGATGCCCATGACGGCATGCACCACGATCAGGATGGGCAGGGTGAACCGGTGGGGCTCCGGAAGCGTGGTGAACGTCCAGGCGAAGATGCACAGGAGGCTCAGGGGGACGCACACCGCCAACACCGACGTGTTGCTGATCCGATCGGCGAAGGATCCCCAGATCCTCAGGAAGCCGATGTTCACCACGCGGCCGAGGACGATCAGGCCGATCACGGTGGCCAGGTCCAGGCCCAGGCGGTCCAGCATGTAGACGGTGAAGAACGGCGTGGCCAGGTAGAGCCCGAAATTCCAGGTGCCCAGGAAGCGGACCAGCTGCCGGAAGTTGCGGTGCCGGAACGGAGCGACCAGGAGCTGGACGAGCGAACCGTCGGCCGGCTGCATGCGGGGCTCCGGGATGCGGGCCATGAACACCAGCGCCAGCATGCCGAACAGGAACCCGATCCCGAAGATGACGGAGTAGCCGTATTCCGGTTCGGGAAGCCAGAGCGGAGCCCCGTAGTCCAGAAACAGGGCTGCGGCGAGACTCGCCACGGCCCCGGTCGCCGTGGCCATGGCCAGTCTCCGGCCGAAGAAGTGGCCCAGCGCGCCCTCGGGCACCAGGTCATGAAGCCACGAATTCCATCCACAGTTGGCAACCGCCGCGGACGCGGACGCGATCAGCAGGCCGCCGACGAGCATGGGCAGACCCCATCCCGGGGGCGCCGCCAGCGGGATGGCCGCAATGATGACCCAGCCGAACCGACCGATGCCCGACGCCACGACCGAGAGCAGTCTCCGGTTGCCGATGCGACGCACGAGCCAGATGGCCGGCAGCTGAAGCGGCTGGGCCAGCTGGGGGATGGCCGCAAGCAGGCCGATGGTCACGTTCGACGCACCGAGGTGCAGGGCGAGCGCGACGAGGAATGCGCTGCCGGTCAGGCTTGCCAGGGCCTGGCTGGCCATTCCGTCGTAGACGATGTAGCGGAGCCCCTGCTCGACCTCCGCCTCGTTCAGGGCGCGATCCACGGGCCTCAGTTTCGCGGCGGACACGGGAACGGATCCTCAGCCGGTTGAATTCACGGGTCGAAGGTACGGCGGACAAGCTCCAGCCGCCCCCGGCAACCGCCGCCCAAAGTTCATTGCGATGACCCGACTCCTCCTTCTGACTGCGCTGCTCTTCACGGTGACCGGGGTTGCCCGATCCCAGGACGGCCCGGATCCGGAGTCGGTTGCACGCCTTGTCGACGCGCTGAAGAGGGATCCGCGCGGACCCTTCGACGCCATCCGGTGGTTCTGCCCTGACGGCCGGGTCATCGCGCCCGACGAACGATGCGATACTCCAGGCGGCGTGCAGCACGGCCGCCTGAGACCCGACGTCAGGGCCCTCGCCGACCGGTACGGGATCTGGATCGGCCAGGTGCTCGCAGGGGTGCCGCCGGTCGACTTCCTGGACGTGGAGCGTGGATTCTCCCGGGCCCGGCAGTACCAGATGGACCGGTTCCTGCAGCGGTCGGACGACGGCTGGATCTGGCGCCGTGCCCGATTCTACCGGGGGGCGGTCCAGGTAGAGGACGAAGAACGTGCCGCCAACGACATGCTCCGGGCGCTCCTAGATCAGGACTCCGTCGTCCGGAATCACTTCCTCGGCGTGCGCGACCTGGTTCGCGATCTTCCCGGCGGTCGCGTCTCCGGGCGACTGGATCGCATTCGCGCGGACGCGGCCACGATGGCGGCGGACTACCCCGCGTTCTCGGACCTCCGCGTGAAGCTGCACGGCCAGCCGGATTCCACCGACCGCGACCGGGTGCGCCAGTTCGGAGGGATCCACCGGACAAGAATGCCCGCGTCCACCCTCGCCGTCTTCGACCGTCTGCAGGAAGACCTCGACGCCGAATACGGGCGCACGCCGCTCCGGATGGTCCTCGATCTGCTGGGCGGCAATCCGTCCACCGTGGAACGCGAACTGATCACCCCCGTGTCCCGCGCCCTGCAGGACGAGCAGACGGACGTCGCGATCGATCGACTGGCGGACGCGCTCTTCGCCCTGCGTGCCAGGATCGAGGCCGGCGCATCGGCGGAGCGCCTTCGCCTGCTTCGAACCAGCGTGCTGATGGAGGCCCTGCTGTTTCGCGTCGCATCCGATGCCCAGCCGCCCTCCCTCGCACGAAAGCTCGCGAGGATGGAGGCTCTCGCCAGGGCCGCAGCCGGCGCGGGCTACGTGGAGCGCTGGGAATTCGAGGGCGTCGCGCCCTCGATCCGGTCCCCGGGTAGAACGCAGACCGCGATCACCGTGAACGAGCTCCGGCATCTCATGGAGGGCTACCGGCGGGTCGTGGAATGGGGCGTCGGCTCGATCCAGGCCGTCTACGGTGAGACGGTCGAACGCTACTCCCCGTTCGAGCCTCTCGCTGCCGCCTTCACGGACGACCGCCTCCGATCCTCCATCCTCCTGCACCTGGGCCGATACGTCGCCGAGCTTTCGGATCGGATCGCCGTCGAGACCGGGGGCATGGCTCGTCTCCTGGACGTGCCGGGAGCCGGCACCGCCAGGGGCGTCAATGCGGGATTCGCCGTCGGCGAGCTGGTGGTCGTTCCGGGCAGCCCGGCGGATGTCGCCTTCGACCCGGATCGCATCTACGTCCTCGCCTCACCTCCCGCCGAGCTCAAGCCGGTGGCCGGGATCCTGTCGGTATCCGAAGGGAACGTGGTGTCGCACGTGCAACTCCTGGCGCGGAACCTGGGCATCCCGAACGCCATCGTGACGCCCGAGCACGTCCGGCGTCTTGCGCCGTATTCCGGAACGCAGGTCTTTCTCGCCGTGTCGCCCGGTGGCGTCGTCCGACTCGTGGACGTCGGCGACATGACCGACGAGGAGCGGGCACTCGTGACCGAGCGGAAGCGAAGCGACGAACGCATCCGGGTCCCCACGGACCGGCTGGCGCTCGCGCACCGGACGCTGACCGACCTGTCCGAGCTCAGAGCCGGTGATTCCGGTCGGATCTGCGGCCCGAAGGCCGCGAATCTCGGGCAGTTGGGCGCCCTGTTTCCGGGGCGCGTGGCCCCCGGCTTCATCGTGCCCTTCGGCGAATTCCGACGGCATATGGACCAGGCCATGCCCGGCTCCCCGGGCACCTACTGGGACTATCTGGCCACGACGTTCCGCGGGGCCGATGCCCTGCGGGCGGGTGGGCGGGCGGCGGCCGACGTGGATGCCCACGTGCTCGGACGCCTGGACACGCT
>JAHEEH010000320.1 GCA_024640835.1 Bacteroidota bacterium | reverse complement strand
GCACCCCGTACGGGTTCTCGGCCTGGGCCTCCGTCACCTGGGAGAAATGCGTGGCGACCGCCGATCGCACGGCCGTCTCGAAGTCTCCGTCCTCCAGCGCGGGCAGGGCGCGTCCCAGGGCCCATGCGGTCGAGCCCACGTGCGAGAGCACGTGTTCGCGGAGGTCGAGGATCGCCGCGCGGTACGTCTCGTCCCGCGTCGTCAGAAAGAGCTCGGTCGCGGCGACCAGACGCTCGTCCAGGCTGCGGGAGGGGTCCCGCTCCCGGGCCCAGAGTTCCCGGGCTGCCTGCAGGCATTCGTCCGACAGTCGCGCATCGTACTCGGCGAGCACACGCGCTGCGACGGCGAGGGCCGCGATGCCCTTGTATTCGTGCCCGGGGTGGCTTTCGGTGAACACCCAACGATCGTCGGGTGGGGCCGAGTGCGTGGCGGTGCGCTCCCCGGGTTCGAGGTCCGGGTCGTGGAACAGGTTGTCGGTGCTGTTGGCCACGTCGCCGAGCATCACGTACTGCTTGAGCGTGGGCACGATCACCCCGCGGTACAGCCTGCCCAGGCCGCGGTATCCTCCCAGGATGCTCAGTACGCCATGCTCCACCTGCTGGAGGATATCGGGGATCCCGTCCGGCCGGTGGATCCGGACCAGACGGCGGTCCTGGTCCACGGTGGTCTCGTCATGGTCGACGCCGAATTCTTCGAATGCGGTAGCGAGAACGTACACCTCGTCCGCCTGCGACTCGATCCGCAGATCGTCGTCCCCCGCGTCATGCCATCCGCCGACTGCAAGGCCGGGTACCGCCTGGCCGGGGAGCCGGGAGGTCAGAAGCTCGGGACCCTGCACGTAGCCGTCGAAGTGGTTGACATCGGCCGGCGCCAGACGGGCATCATCCAGGTGGCATGCCCCGTGCCACACCCGGTACTGCTCCTCGACCCGCATGTGGCACATCTGTACCGGCAGGAAATATTCGAGCGTCGGCTGCCAGACGTTCCGGTCGTACACGCCCTCGTCGATCCTGAAGGGAGTCGACTTCCGGTCCCCGAGGGTCACGACGTACAGACCGGAATCGCGGACCTCCGAAAAATCGAACGTCCGGTAGCGGTAGCGAAGGAACGCTCCCCACTCGCGGGTTTCGGCCTCCAGGATCCTGTCGAGTCCTCCGGCCTCGTTGATGCGCTCCAGAACGGCCACCGCCGCCGCATCGTCCCGGTCGTCCATCTCGATGATCGCCACCTTGGGCTGATCCGGGTGATATCCCACCTGCGACACCTGGATGACCGGGGCGTACATCCAGCCCGGAATGGCGTGCGGACGGATGAGCCACTCCACGGCCCCGGCGTCCGCCCCGGGAGGGACCAGGGTCCGGACCACGAACCACCCGTTGTTGTGCTGGATGCGCCCGTCAACGAGGTGGATGTCGCCCCGGAGGCTCTCGATCGTCATGCGTCGGTCATCCGTATCGGGCGCCACGCTCAGTACGGGGCCGGATGCCATCGCGACCGGTTCGGCGAGCGCGACGGGTTGCGCGATCCCCGGAGCACCGGCCCGTGACGGGCCATTCGGCTGCATCGGGAAGATTCCGGAGATCCCTCCGAGGTACCACGCGTGTCCGAAAAATGCGCCCGGGAAGAGCTCCATGTTGAAGCCCACGCGGCCTATCCAGTCCTCGGGAAGCGGCTTCTCCAGGTCGACCCTCACGCGCACCGCATCCCCTTCGGCCGTGACGGTGACGGTGTACGTGAAGGCGAGATCCGGGTATTCGATCGGATTGAATCCCGTGCGATTCCTGGAGGGGTCAGGGTACGCGAGGGTCGTCGAGATCGTGCCGGATTCGGCATCCACGACCCGGTCGAGCTGCCGGGGCATCGCCGACCACTGGCCCGGCGTGGTCTCGAGGCGGACGTCCCCGTTCGTGGCGAGCCGGACGGCATGCTGGATGACGGACACGCCCGCCTGGTGGCCATCGGGATAGATGTCCTGGAACGCCATGACGTTCACCCCGCCGCGCTCGAAGTAGCCGCGGTCGTTGACGTGAAAGTCCGGCACCTGCGCCGAAGCGGAGCACGTGGTGACGGCGACCAGGCTGAGGATGGCGGTGACGGGTCGGGACATGGATCGAGCACGGTGCTGGCGGATGTCGACGGTCAAGATCCGCCCCGGAGCCTCGGGATTCCACGCGCCCCCGAGACTCCGCACCCGAACGAAGCGAATTCGCCTCCGCCCCGGTGAAATCACCGATGCCGCGTGGCCCGCTGCAATCGGGCCCGCTGGGCGGGCGCGTCGATCCGGCGGAGGGTTTGCCGGACGACCGGCCTCGCGCGGTCGATGCGGCGGGCGATGATCGCCGCCTCTGCCCGGGCGCATTCCGGTTCGGGGAAGGCCCCGGCCTCGATGCGCTCCCCGAGCATGGCGGCATGCACGACGTCGTCCTGGAAGGCGCCCAGCCGGTCCTGGATGGCGCGGAGGGCCCGAAGGGCGGCGGCCGTGTCGCGCGAAGGGCGCACCGATTCCAGGAACTCCAGCAGGTAGCGGACCGACTTTGCCGCGATCCGGACCCGGTGCAGGGCGCTGTCGTCGGACTCGTCCCCCTGGGTCCCCACGACGAGTGCCAGCCGCTCCTGTCGCTCGTGCAGACGGTGCCCGGTCACCAGTACGAAGGCCTCGACGTCCGCGTCTCCGGGCCGAACGGCGTCTCCCCGCGCAAGGGTCCGCCAGGACTCGACAGTCGCGGCGTGACGCTCCGAATCGAGGCGAGCGACGAGCCGCGAAGCGGCGCCATCCCGCTCGGAGGAGAGCGCGTCCACCATCGCCCCAACACCCTCGCGGCAACGCTCGCGTGCGCGCGCTGCCCGCCCCGATATCCCCGCGATGAGCATGTCGAGGTCTCGGACCGGTCCCGTCACCTTCGCGAGCCACCGGAGATTCCGGCGAAGTCCCCGGGCCTCGTCAGGCAGCAGATCCCCGTATTCGCGCAGCAGCACCCTCGTTCGCCGCTGCGCAACCCGGTAGTCGTGCACTGCGTCCACGCCGCAGCCGGCGCGAAGGAGCGACTCGCACGACAGGGCACGCTCCAATTGCTCGTGGATCAACCTCTGGACTACGACCAGGGCCCTTCCCGACGGACGCTGCACACTCATGGTTGGGCCCGGAGACGCCCCGGGAGATCAACGACGTTTCTCCTGGCGCTTCTTCCAGTACGCGACCGGATCGTCCGAATGACACCATCTGAACCACCAGCCGAACTGATCCCTGGTCGAACTCTTCACCGGCATGGGGGCACGGGCCGGACCGATCATACTTGCCTTCGCTTTTCCGGGCATGGGGCTGGAAACCGCAACTGGTACACGTGTCAGGATTGCCGTGGAACGCACGACATCCTCATTTCTCGGCAATTCAGCCGAGAAATGCAAATCGGGACCACCAGGATTTCCACCCGCCTCAGGAATTCTCCGCCTTC
>JAHEEH010000319.1 GCA_024640835.1 Bacteroidota bacterium | reverse complement strand
GTACGCGCGTTCCACCGCGCGCCGCTTGAGCTCGTCGAGCGAGACGATGTCGTCCGGAGTGCTTCCGTTCCCGATCAGGTCCAGGCGCTCCTGGTCGTCGCCGTGCAGTGTACCGTTGCCATTCGCCGGGAGTTGCGACCCGTAGTCGAATGAGGTCGACGGCGCGTCGGCCAGCGAGACCCGGTCGTTCCACGAGACCACGCGACCCTGGTCGCCCAGCATCAGGTCCGCGGCCGAGATCTCCTCGCCGTCGGCCAGCAGGACGGCCCGCTCTACCGCGCTCTTGAGCTCCCGGACGTTTCCGGGCCACGGGTAGTCCGCGATCGCCTGCCGGGCCGCGACGGACATCTTGCGCCCCTTGAAGTCGGGGTGAGCGCTCGTGTACTCGCGAAGGAAATAGGCGGCCAGCTTGAGGATGTCGTGGCCCCGTTCGCGCAGCGGCGGAAGCGGCACGGGGTACTGGAACAGGCGGTAGTAGAGGTCCTCGCGGAACCGGCCTTCCCGGATCATGGCGACGATGTCGCGATTCGTGGCCGAGATCACGCGGGCGTCGAAACTGATCACGTCGTTGCCCCCCACGCGGCTCAGCTCGCCCTCCTGCAGCGCGCGCAGGAGCTTGGACTGAAGGTCCAGGTTCAGCTCCCCGATCTCGTCCAGGAAGATGGTGCCGCCGTCGGCCTGTTCGAACTTGCCGATCTTCTTGGCGTGGGCCCCGGTGAAGGAGCCCTTCTCGTGCCCGAAGAACTCGCTCTCCATGAGCTCGCGCGGAATGGCCGCGCAGTTCACCACCACGAAGGGCCCGCGCTTGCGGGAGCCGTTGTAGTGGATGGCCTTGGCCACCAGCTCCTTGCCCGTGCCGGACTCGCCGACGATGGCCACGGTGAGGTCGCCGCGGAGCGCCTTGTCGATGATCCGGTACACGTTCTTCATGACCGGGCTCTCGCCGATCATGCCGTCCACGCTGTAGGTGCGCGAGACCTCGGTGCGAAGGGTGTTCACCTCGCGCTCCAGGGACACCTTCTCGAGCACGTTCCGCACGAGCGTGTCCAGCTTCACCAGGTCGTCCTGGCCCTTGGTGATGTAATCGTAGGCGCCCAGCTTCATGGCCTCGACCGCCGTCTCGATGACGCCCTGGGCCGACACCATCACGATCGGAAGCGTCGGACGCCGCGCCTTGACCCGGCGAAGCACCTCCAGGCCGTCGATGCCCGGCATCATGATGTCCAGCAGCATCAGGTCGGGCGTGTCTTCCATCGCGCGAAGCACCTCCTCCCCGCTCTCGAACACGCGGACGTCGTAGTCCGGATGCTTTTCGAGTCGGTAACTCAGCATCCGGGCGTAGTGCTTGTCGTCGTCGACGACGAAAATGCGGTATTTCATGCGTTCGGCGGCTCGTGCGGGGCCCGCCGGGGGGCGGACGCTCAAGCGGAGGTATCGGCCCGCGGCCCGAATCTTAAAATGAGACAGCCGGCCCGAATCCCGCGTATGGCAGACTCCTTGCGGGTCAGCGGATGAGCAGGAGGCCCAGTCCCCCGACCGCGAAACAGTACCACGCGAAGACGCTCAGGCGGCCCTTCCGCACGAAATCCAGCACCAGGCGGATGGCCACGACTCCGGAAACGAACGCCACGAGCGTGCCGATGGCCAGGGGCAGCAGGTCGCCGATCCCGGCCTCGACGACCTCGGCTGTCTTGAGCACCGTGGCTCCAAGGACGACCGGGAGCAGCATCAGGAACGAGAAGTTCGCCGCCTTCTCGGGCTTCACGTCCAGGTAGAGCGCCGTGCAGATCGTGGCGCCCGACCGGGAGATGCCCGGAATCATGGCGAAGGTCTGGGCGATGCCGACGACGAGGCTACACCAGGCGTTCAGCTCGCCGCCCGGGTTCCTGCGGAGCATGGTGAGCAGAAGCAGCAGGCCCGTCACGATCAGCATGCCGCTCGCGAGCCGCGGATCGGCGAAGGCGGCCTCGATGGGGTCCCTGAACAGCACGTAGCCGATCCCCGTCGGCACCAGCGTGAGCAGGATGAAGCCCACCAGGCGCAGGTCTTCGTCGGTGCGCCATCGCGGTGCGATCTGCCGGGGCGCCGCCAGGGCCCCGAGCGCGGTCGCGATGAGGCGACCGACCTCCCGCCGGTACACCGCGACGATGCTCATCACGGTGCCGAAGTGGACGAACACCTCGAACACCACATCGTCATCCGCGGCGAGCCCCAGGACGTGGCGGCCGATGACCAGGTGTCCGGACGAGGACACCGGAAGGAACTCCGTCAAACCCTGGATGAGGCCCAGAAGGGCTGCCTCCCACCATCCCATGAGCGGTACCCGGATCGATGCGGCCGAAGGTACGGCCTCCGCCACGCCCTACAAATCGCCTTCCTCCTTCGTCGGCAGCGCGGGCTCCACGATCACCACCTCTTCCCGGTCGACCACCACGGCACCCGGGGCGGCTCCGCGCGGCTTGCGCACGAATCGCCTCTCGGCCACGATGACCGGCACCATGGCCGATCCCGACGCTTTCGAGAACCAGGCCGCGATCGCGGCGGCCCGCTCCACGACCCGGCGGGAAGGCTTTTCCTGGCGTCTCGGGCAGCGCAGCACCACGTGCGATCCCGCGGCGCCCCGCGCGTGCAGCCACCAGTCGTGCCGGCGGGCATGCGTGAAGGTCAGCTCGTCGTTCTCCTTCGCGCTGCGGCCCACCCAGGCCTCGTACCCTCCGCCCAGATCGAACCGGCGGAACGGGACCGGGGGCGCATCCGAAGGTCGCTCCCTGGCGAAGCGTCCGAGCGCCTCGGCATGCTCGCTCCGGAAGGCTCTCAGGCCCTTCAGGTCCTCGACGTCCCGGAGGGCGGCCAGCAGTCGCTCGGCCTCCCGACGGGCGGTGTCGACGGCCCCGAGTCGCAGCTCCGCCTCCTCCCGGGCCCGACGGGTCTGGCGTGCCTTCGCGTACCAGCGCTCCGCGTTCTCGACCACGCCCCGGGCAGGATCCACCGGAATCCGGATCGCTTCCCCTTCGGCGAAGAGGTCCGCCACCGACACCGATTCGACGCCCCGTGTTTCGGGTCGGGCCGCCATGAGCAGATGCCCCCACCGCTCGTACCGGTCGGCCCGCGATGCGCCGGACAGCTCCTGCAGCATGCGCTCCCCACGCTCCCGGTTGCGGGCGGCCGCCGCCTCGAGGGTGCGCAGGAGCGGATCAACGCCGGTCCGGTAGGCCGCGTCGGAGAGTCGCGCGCGGACGAACGAACGGACGGCCTCGTCCACGGTGCCGAACATCTCCTCGTCGGGCGCCGGCGCGTCGCCGAGAGGAACCAGCGAGAAGGCCACGGGCCTGCGGCCGTCGCGGTATACGCGCGGGGACGGGGCCAGGAGATCGGCGCGCACGGACCCTGCCGCACGGGCGATGCGGTCCAGGTCGGCCGCGTCCACCAGGCAGGCATCGTGGGCGACAGGCTCCGCGCGGCGA
>JAHEEH010000318.1 GCA_024640835.1 Bacteroidota bacterium | reverse complement strand
CACCCCCCTCCTTCGCAAACTCACCTAGGCACTCGACGAGGAGGATGGCGAACCCAAGGACCTCGTGAACCTGCTCCAGGAGGCGGGCGCCGTGTGGCTCGAGAAGCGTCGCGGTTTCCCCTACGACTACACGGTTCTGCTCGTCAACCGTTCGCACGAGGACGTCCTGGCCGCGATGGAGACGGTGCCGGGAGCCCAGCCTGCCGATGACGCCGGCGAGGATTACGACAGGGGCGATTACGACGATGATGCCTTCGAGGACGACTATGACCACGAAGAGGAAGAGGAGGACGCAGAGGAAGACGGAAAGGCCTGATCGCCCCGTATCCGGGCGTCCACCGCGGCTTCTGCCGGGCACTCTCTCCCTCCGTGAACGTATCCGGGATGCCACCGGACCATCCTGCCGCTCATGCTTCGTGAATTGACCCCTCGCCAGATAGTCGCCGAGCTCGACCGTTACATCGTCGGGCAGACCGAGGCCAAGAAGAGCGTAGCCATCGCCCTGAGAAACCGGTGGCGTCGTCTGAACGCTTCGGACGACATGCGGGACGAGATCATGCCCAACAACATCATCATGATCGGTCCCACCGGCGTCGGCAAGACGGAAATCGCAAGGCGCCTCGCTCGCCTGGCGGGCGCTCCGTTCATCAAGGTGGAAGCGACCAAGTTCACCGAAGTCGGCTACGTCGGTCGCGACGTCGATTCAATGATTCGCGACCTCACCGACATCGCGATCAACATGGTGCGGGAGGAATACGCGGACGGGGTTCAGGACCGTGCCCGGGATCTCGCGGAAGACCGCATCCTGGACATCCTCATTCCGCCCGTCCCATCCCCCAAGCCCGGTTTCGCGCTGCAGGAGAAGGCGATCGAGCAGGAGCCAGGCGATGCCGAAATGCGCAGCCGCACGCGCGAGCGCTTTCGTGACATGCTCCGGAAGAACGAGCTCGACGAGCGCGAGATCGAGGTCGAAGTGGCCGCCGACGGTTCGTCGTCCATGCTCCAGGTCTTCGGTCCGATGGGCCTCGAGGAAATGGGAGTGAACCTGCAGGATCTCCTGGGGGGCGCCGGCGGGAAGCGTCGCAAGAAGCGTCGATTGCGGATCGAGGAAGCCCGGACGGTTCTCGCGCAGGAGGAGGCGCAGAAGCTCATCGACATGGACAAGGTCCAGCGCGAGGCGCTCGAACGTGTGCAGCAGGCCGGGATCGTGTTCATCGACGAAATCGACAAGGTCGCGGTACGGTCCGCGGCCGGCCGCGGTGGGCCCGATGTGTCCCGGGAGGGGGTCCAGCGCGATCTGCTTCCGATCGTCGAGGGCTCGGGGGTCATGACGAAGTACGGTCTCGTAAAGACGGATCACATCCTGTTCATCGCGAGCGGGGCCTTTCACGTGGCGAAGCCCAGCGACCTGATCCCCGAATTGCAGGGTCGCTTTCCGATTCGCGTTGAGCTCCATAGTCTCACCGTAGATGATTTCTACAAGATTCTGACTATCCCACGGAACGCCCTGCTCAAACAATACCAGGCCCTCCTGGTGTCGGACGGGGTCCACGTCAACTTCACCGACGGGGCCGTGCGGGCCATCGCGCGGACGGCCGCCCAGGTGAACGACGAGGTCGAGAACATCGGCGCCCGTCGCCTTCATACCATACTGACGACTCTTCTCGAGGAACTGCTGTTCGACGTACCCGACGGTCGGGAGCCGGGGGACGTGACCATCGACGAGGCCCTCGTCGACGAGAAGCTGAGTGCGATTGCTAAGAACAGGGACCTGAGCCAGTACATTCTGTGAGTTTCCCGAGCACGCGATGATCGTCAGACCCCTCGCCGATGCCGATGCCCGGGCCCGGTGGGAGCGGGACCGGGACGGGGAGGATCCGTTCGGGAGCCTGGTCTACGCCGAAGCGCTCTCCGAAGCGGGGATCGAGCTGACCCTGTGCGTGGGGGACGGGCGACCCGCCGCCATGGTCGCCACCCGCTCGGCAGGGCCCTTTCGACAGGCCTTCGTGCCCCCCTTCACACCGTACACGTGCGTCGCCCTCGACCCGGAAGACGGGGAGGCTGCCGCGCATTCGGGGGCCTCGTCCCTGGGTATCCTGGCCGGCGGCCTCGCAGAGGCGTTCGACGATGTCGTGCTCCTCCTTCCGCCGCGAGTGACCGATATGCGTCCGCTGCAGTGGGCCGGCTGGACGGTGGAGCCGAGATATACGTACCGCGTCGATCCCGCCGTCGCCGCCGACCCGGCCACGTGGTCGGACAACCCGAGACGCACGCTCCAGCAGCGGCGGACGGAGTTTCGAATCGAGGAAGGGACCCGGTTCGCAGGAGACGTCGCCGCGCTGTGTGCCGGAGCCTACGAGCGGCACCGGCGGCCCGGGCCCATGTCCCCGGATGCCATGGCGACCCTCGTCGCACGGCTTGCCGACTCGGAGCGGGTGCGCGTCTTCGCCGCGCTGGACGACGCCGACCGTGTCCGCGCCGGCGTGGCCCTGGTCGGAGGCTCCCCGGTCTCCTACTACTGGATGGCGGGCAGCGAGCCGGGGCCGGCGATGACCGTCCTGCTGGCGTCAGTGTTCGAGCAGCTGGCTGCCGCACGGGTAGACGTGCTCGACTTCGTCGGCGCCAACACGTCGTCGATCGCCGAATTCAAACGACGTTTCGGACCCGACCTCGTCCGGTATCACCTGGCGCGGAAGACACCGAACCGCGCTCTCCGGTTTCTCGGGGCGATCCGCTCCGCCTTTCGGTCCTGATGCATGATCGATAGATCCCGGGAATCCTGGATACCGGCCCTCGTCGCGGCACTCCTCGCGCCCGTGCTCCACGCGGCCCGCTTCGGCTACGCCGTCGGGTTCTCGGACCAGGACGAGTTCCTCCCCTGGCTCCTGCACCGTCTGGATCCCTCCTTGCTGGCGACGGATTGGTACGTGGGGGTGCAGGAATCGGGATTCAACGTGCGGTCCGGGTTTGTGGCGCTCCTGGAACCGATGGCCTCGGCCGTGGGCATCGAGCCCGCGGTGGCGACGCTGTACGGACTCGCCTGGCTGATCCTGGGCCTCGCGGTGTACGATCTCATGCTCGGTGTGACCCGGTCACCGGCCTCGGCCGTGGCCGGTACCGTGGCGGCACTGGTCGTCCTGCCCCGATGGACGGTCGGCGGCAATGCCCTGACGAGCTCGATGCTGGTGCCCAGCATGGTGGCGTGGAGCCTGGCGATGGCCGCGCTCTCCCTGCACGTTCGCGGAAGAGCCGTGACGTCCGGTCTCCTGCTGGGGGCAACGGCGTGGATCCAGCCCCTGGTCGCGTTCGCGGTGGGCCTTCCCGTTCTCATTGCCGGTCTCGTGCGCGCCTCCGCGGCCCCGTCGGCCGGAAAGGCCATCCTCCGCGAAGGCGTTCGTGTCGCGGCCCCTGCCGTCCTGGTCGTGCTGCCCATCGCGGTAGAGGTGCTCGTCAGCCGAACCGCCCCG
>JAHEEH010000317.1:2936-3473 GCA_024640835.1 Bacteroidota bacterium | reverse complement strand
CAACCCCGGGTTCCGGTTCTTTGGTAACGTGGACTTCGGTTCGGATATCACGCTCCAGGACGTCCGTGCCCATTACCATGCGGTGGTCTTCACGACCGGAGCACAGGTGGATCGTCCCCTCGGAATTCCCGGCGAGCACCTGGTCCGGAGCCACTCGGCGACCGAGTTCGTGGCCTGGTACAACGGCCATCCCGATTACCGCGACCTGGAGTTCGACCTGACGCAGAAGAGCGTTGCGGTCGTGGGCGTCGGCAACGTGGCCATGGACGTCGCCCGCATCCTCTGCAAGACGACGGATGAGCTTGCGTCCACGGACATCGCCGATCATGCGCTGAAAGCGCTCGAGAACAGTCGGATCGAGGATGTCTACGTGCTTGGACGCAGGGGGCCGGCCCAGGCCGCCTTCACGAATCCCGAAATCAAGGAACTCGCCGAGCTCGGCGATACCGACGTGATCGTGCTCCCCGCGGAAGCCGTTCTCGACCCCCTCTCCCAAAAGGCCCTGTCGGAAGGCGAGGATCGCTCGCTGGCCAAGAA
>JAHEEH010000317.1:0-2926 GCA_024640835.1 Bacteroidota bacterium | reverse complement strand
TCCAGTCGTACGCGGGCGGTCCTCCAGCCGGTAGAAGCCGGCGCCTTCACCTGCGCTTCCTCGTCTCGCCGACCGAGATCACGCCCGCCGCCGACGGCGGTGTGGGAGGCATGCGGATCGTGCACAACGAGCTTCATCCGGACGGACGCGGCAACCTTCGCCCCCGCCCCACCGATCGCACCGAGGACCTCGAGGTCGGTCTCGTATTCCGTTCCGTCGGGTATCGCGGCGTCGCCCTCCCCGAAGTCCCGTTTCGGGAGGACTGGGGCGTGATCCGGAACGAGGGGGGTCGCGTGACGGATGACGACGGTGCCCCGATGCAGGGGCTTTACACGGCCGGATGGATCAAGCGGGGGCCTTCCGGTGTGATCGGCACGAACAAGGCGTGTGCCGTCGAAACGATGGCCCTCCTTCTGGAGGATCTCGCGGCCGACCGGCTCCTTCACCCGGCGGATCCCGCAGCGCCATCCGTCGAAGCACTCGTCCGGTCCCGGCAGCCCCTGGTCTTCGACTTCGACGACTGGAAGAAGCTCGACGAGATCGAGATGCGGAAAGGGGAAGAGACAGGCCGGCCCCGCGTGAAGTTCACGACGGTCCGCGAGATGGCGGACGCGATAGGACGCTGATTCAGGTCCCGGCCGGACCGACGCGCTCCAGGTCGTATCCCTCGTCCCGAAGGGCCTCGCGGAGGCGCTCCTCGTCGGGCTGCGCGCCCACCACCCGGACGCGGACGCGTCCGATTTCCACATTCCGGATCTCGAGACCATCGATGGTCGAAAGGGCACGGCGTACGGCGTGAATGCAATGGTGACAGTGCATGCCGCCTATGGTGAGTTCCAGTTCCATCGGGATCTTCAGGGTTGTGTTCGTTGGAATCGTCTCAGCCGCAGGCTGTTCGAGACGACCGATACGCTCGACGCGGCCATGGCGGCCGAAGCGATCATGGGGCTGAGAAGCACCCCGAACGCGGGATACAGCACGCCGGCAGCGACCGGTATGAGGACCACATTGTAAACGAACGCGAAGAAGAGATTCTGCCGGACGACGCGAAGGGTTCGGCGGGAGAGGCGAACCGCGTCAACGATCGAGACAGGATCCGAGCGCATGAGTGTCATGTCGCTGGCCTGGACGGCGATATCCGTCCCTCCCGCCATGGCGATGCCGACGTCCGCCACGGCGAGCGCCGGTGCGTCGTTGATTCCGTCGCCGACCATTGCCACCCGATGGCCCCCGTCCCGGAGCGAGCGCACGACGTCCGCCTTCTCTCCCGGGAGGATTCCCGCGTGTATGTCCTTGATGCCGACCGTCTCGGCCACCGAGGCCGCCGCGCGCTCGGAATCCCCGGTCAGCATCACCAACTCCACGCCCAGACCACGAAGCAATTCGACCGCACGCACGGACGTGGTCCGAACGCGATCCGCCACGAGGATGCGGCCCAGGACGGTTCGGTCCTCGGCCACCCAGATCTCCGTCTGTCCCCCCGTTCCGGGGTCGTCCGCCGGAAGATCCAATCCCTCCTCCTCGAGGAATCGGCGGCGCCCCAGGCGCACCGTGTGCCCCTTCGCCTCGACCCGGACCCCGAGTCCCGTCACGGACGTGAAGGCCGTCGGCTCCTCGACGTAGAGACCCGACCGCTCCGCAGCCTCGATCACGGCGCGCGCTATCGGATGCTCGGACCGCAGCTCCGCGGACGCTGCCGTCGCCAGCAGTCTTTCCTCCGATACGTCCTCGACCGGCCGTAGCGCGGCCACGGACGGGCGACCCTCGGTGAGCGTGCCCGTCTTGTCGAGGGCCACGCGATCGATCCGTCCGGCCTGCTCGATCGACGAGCCCTCGCGCACCAGGATACCGAGGCGTGCAGCCAGGCCGGTTGCCACCACGATCGCGGTCGGCGTGGCAAGCCCCAGGGCACACGGACACGCGATGATCATCACCGTCACGAAACGAAGCAGGGCGTGGTTCATATGGGGCTCCGGGCCCGCGAACCACCAGACGGCGGCGGAAGCGAGGGCAATCGCCATCACCGACGGCACGAAAACGGCCGCGATACGGTCGGCGAGCTTCTGGATCGGTGGCTTGTCGGCCTGCGCGTGGCGCACCATCTCCACGATTCGACTGATGAGGGTGTCACGCCCGATCCGCCTCACCAGGCACACGAGGGCGCCCGTCGTATTCACGGTGCCCGCCACTACGACATCACCTGGGCTCTTTTCCACCGGAATCGGTTCACCCGTAACCATGCTCTCGTCCACGGCCGACGATCCCGACAGGATCTCTCCATCCACCGGAATCCGCTCCCCCGGTCGAACGACCACTTCGTGGCCGATTCGTACCTCCCGGAGCGGAACGAGCGTCTCTACGCCGTCACGCCGGACTCTCGCTTCCTCGGGCTGAAGTCTCATGAGACCCCGTATCGCTGCACCGGTCCTCCCCTTGGCCCGCGCCTCGAGCATTCGCCCCAACAGGATCAGCGTGACGATCACGGCGGCGGCCTCGAACCACACATCGGCTTGCCCTCCCGCAGCCTCGAAGAATCCGGGGGCCAATACCGCAGCCACGCTCGAGCCGTACGCGGTGCCGACCCCCACGGCGACCAGCGTATTCATGTCACTGGTTCGATGACGCGCCGCGATCCATGCCAGCCGGAAGAATTCTGCACCGGACCAGGCAACGACCGGCGTCGCCAGGACCCACATCAGCCACCGGGAGCCCGGGATTTCGAAGGCTCCGTGCCCCATCGAGATGACCAGCAGCGGAATGCTCAGCGCAACGGCAAGGACGAATCGACGACGGAGTCCCCTGTAGCGCGCCCGGTGCTCCACCTCGAGTGCATCCGCCTCGCCTCCCGCGCTTCCTACCGGCTCCTCGGAAACCGCTCCCAGAGCGAGGGCCAGTTCATCCAGGTTGGTCACACCGCGAACATAGG
>JAHEEH010000316.1 GCA_024640835.1 Bacteroidota bacterium | reverse complement strand
CCTCGAGGAAGCGGGTCGAACTGGGAACGGTGAGCTTGTGGATCCGGCGCGTCACGATGTGGGTGGCGGCAGGTTGGCTGTACGGAGTCAGATGCTCGATCCACCCGAGGTGAAGCGGCGGATGGCCTCTTCCTCGGACGGGACGATGTCGAAGAGCATGGGAAAGCCGAGCAGATCGAACACGTTGTATACTTTCGGCTGAAGCTCCGCAATCTTGATGTCGCCGCCGTTGTCGCGAAAATCCTGAATGAACGCCATGAAGACACCGAGGCCGGCGCTTGCGATATAGGCGAGCCCCGAACCGTTGACCAGGATCTGGTAGGAACGGTCGCGGTGACATTTCTCCATGGCCGCCTCGAGTTCTTCGGCCGTATGCGCGTCGAGCTCCCCGCGCAGGTCCAGGATCTGCACGCTTCCTGAGGACCTGAAGCCGACGGAGAAGTTGCTCATGGTATCGATGGTCTACTTCGAGTGATGATGGGTATCTAGTGCCCTGCCGGTCGGGCGGCGCCTAAACTACGCGGTTACCGAGCGTTCTGCCACGATTTCCCCGGGGGTGCCGTTGCCGGAAGGGAGCCCGTGCCATTTGAGGATGACGAGCGTCATGTCGTCGCCGTACTCGAGGCCGTCCGCAAACCGGGAGAGATCCTCGATGACCGCCGCATGAATCGCGTCGGCGTCTTCATGCCGATTCGCCGCCAGGATGTCCAACAGGCGGTCGTAGCCGAATTCGGACCCGTCGCGATCGCGCGTTTCGACCACGCCGTCCGTGTACAGGGCATAGACGTCTCCCGGGGACAGGCGAAGGTCGATCTCGGCCACCGAATCACGGAACTGGTCCGTCCGGTCCAGTCCGAGCCCCATCCCGCCCGATCGCAGGTAGCTTCCCCGGCCGTGCACGTCGACGACCGCCACCGGGCAGTGCCCGGCGCGGGCCAGCAGAAGGGACTCGGTCTCCACGTTCAGGATGCCGTAGACGGCCGAAACGAACGTGTTGCGCTCGAGCGATTCCGATATGGCCGCGTTGGCGTAGTGAAGAAAGTCCGCTGGCGACGGGGCAAGCCGACTCACGGCCTGGAATATCCCCTGCATCTCGGCCATGTAGAAGGCCGCCGAAGTGCCCTTGCCGGACACGTCAGCGATGATGATGCCGAGACGATCCTTGTCCAGTCGAACGAAGTCGTAGTAGTCACCGCCCACCTCCTGGGCGGAGACCGACGAGGCCGCGATGGAAATGCCGTCCAGAACGGGAATGGCCTGGGGCAGGAGGCGGCGCTGAACCTCACGTGCGATGCTCAGCTCGCGCTCCAGCCGTTCCTTCTCCACCTGCTGGCCGAAGAGCCGGGAGTTCTCGATCGCGAGGGCTGCCTGTCCGGCCAGGATGGCAATGGTCTCCACTTCGTCACTCTCGAAGCCCATCTCCATTTCCTTGCTGGCGAAGAGGGCCCCCAGCATGCGGTCCCGGGCGAGAAGGGGAGCCACGACCAGGCTGCCGAGCCCGTCACCGGGCCGGGCGCGGACGCGGTGATCCGCCAGGGCCTGATCGAGAACGATTGGCACGCGCCGTGCCAGGAGATCCGTGTACAGCGCGTCGTGGTCCACGAGGTCCTCGACCTTCTCCTGCTCGATACCCTGGGCGGCGACGACCCGCGGCCGGAGCGAACCGCTGTCCGGGTCCGCGACGGCGAGCCAGGCAGCGCGTGCCGTTCCGGCCTCGACCGGTGAGCCCGCGATGGCCGCATGCAGCCTGTCCTTGTCGAACACGCCGCCCAGCGAGTGGGTGAGCGCATGCATGGCGGCCCGCTCGCCGACACGCTGCTGGTACTCACCCGACGTCGGCAGATGAAAGAGCAGCGACAGAATGGTGGTCAGGCAGTACAGGATGCCGAACATGGCCGCCTGGGTCGAGAAGAGCGAGACCGGCATGCTGAAGTGGTGGATGTACCCGCTGTAGCCGGCCGCGATGCCCATGGCGGCGGTGCCTTCGGACATGACGCTCTGGCCCACCGTGAGAATGACCAGGAGAAGCAGGCTCAGTCCCGCAGTCGCCATCTTCTGACGGAAACTCAGTGGCACGATCCAGGAGAGACGGAACGCGTTCACCAGCATGAACACGACGGCGCAGATCACCAGGATGGTCTGGATCTCGTTCATGTCGGTCTCCGGAGACTGTGCCGACACGGAGAGCGCAGCGACCGCGATCAGGCCGATCATGATGTTCCAGTTGCGCACGCTGGAGCGGGTGCGCTTGACCAGCACGAGACTCCGGAGGCGCACGAGCAGGTAGACGGCGAACGCGCCCTGGATTGCCGTGAGCACGCTCATCTTGAGGGCAGCGGCCAGTACCAGGGGGACGCCCGTATCGAGGTCGAAGCCCAGCAGCGCCGCCGACGGCACGTCCGGTTGGACGAGGGGCCGGGCAATCAGAAGCGTGAACCACGTCAGAAGGGAGGCGATGCCGGCGACCACGCAAAGCGACCAGAAAGACCGCGCCGGGCCCGGGCGCCGACGCCCCAGGGTTCCCTGCAGGAGGAGCCACACGGACGTGATCCCCACGAGCGTCACCGCGTGGAAGACGCCCAGGAGCATGCCGGCGACGGGTCTGCCGGACGACCACGATAGCACGTGGAAACCCGTGGCCACAACGAGCGCCACGCCTCCGACGAGCCCGATCAGGAACGATCGTGCACGCGAAGAAGGGGCCGCGAGTCGTGAGAGCCGTGGGACGGGAATCATGCGTTGCCGCCGGACGGACAGCCCGGCAGTTCGGACTGCAGGTGCCTTCTACTCGGCGCCAAAGGCCTTTGTTACAGGATAAACTTGAAGGTAGGGATCGGCCGGTCAACGGTGAAACGGGGTGAACTCCCACGCCACGGCATGCGGGCACCCGGTCCGAGGGCCTTTCCATAAGGTAACTTCCGGTCCCTCGCGGCGTATCATTCGGCCGACAATCGAGGATTCCGCGAGATGAAGAGAACGGGCGTCGTCCGATTCCAGGTGTTCCTGCTCGTGGTGCTTGCCGGCCTTCTCGTCTGGCGTGCGGGCCGGGGGCCGGACCGGCCGGCGGGCTCCGTAGGCCTTGCAGGCCTCGATCAGGGTGAGTTGTACTCGTCCGGCTTCCGGGTGGAGACGGATGGTCGGGTCCGCATCGAGGCGGCCGGATCCGTGGAACAGGAGGGTGATGATGTCCCGGTGGCCTATCCGTGGATTCTGAATGCCCTAGATCGCTCGGTGGCGTGGGTCGCGACTCCTGATTCGATTCCATCCGGCGGTACCCTGTTCGCGGTCGTCGACACCTTGTCGCTCGCGGCAGGCGAGTACGTGGTCTGGTTCACCACCCTGGGCCCGAGCAGCCGATCGAGATCGTCCCGCGGCTTCCTCGGACTTCGCCATCACTGGACGAACGACGCGGCCGATTGGGACTTCCAGCTGTCACCGGTGGACTCCATCCAGATCTCGGAGGTGGACCTCTCGTC
>JAHEEH010000014.1 GCA_024640835.1 Bacteroidota bacterium | reverse complement strand
GCGGCTCGAATCCCGAAGCAGGGCCCGACCCCTGATCGAATTGCCGTGGGAGTCCTTCTTCGAGAGGTCGAATACCACTTTCCAGTCGCCCACGTCGCTCCAGCCGAACCGTCCGGGAACGACCCAGACGTTCTCCGCCCGCTCCATCACCCCGTAGTCGATGGAAATCGAGCGCGATGCCTGGAAGGCCGACACCACGGCATCCTCCTCCGAATCGGTGTCGAACGCTCCCGGCAGGGAAAGAAACGCCTCGAAGGTGTCGGGGAGGTGGCGTTTGAGCGCGTCGAGGATCGCGGTGGCTCGCCAGACGAACATGCCCGAGTTCCAGAGGAAGTCTCCCGAATCGATGAACCGCTCCGCGGTCGAGAGATCGGGCTTCTCGGCGAACGCACGGACGCGCAGGGGTGCGGACGGATCGTGGGAAGCGCTCTCCTCGAACTGGACGTAGCCGTAGCCCGTGGCCGGATGGGTCGGCTCGACACCGATGGTCACGAGCGCGCCCTCTGCCTCCGACTGATCGATGGCGGACCGGAGCACCCGGTGAAACTCCGCGACGTCGGTGATGGCATGATCGGCCGGGAGGACGACCATCGTGGCGTCGGGGTCGAGCGCCATGAGGCGGTGGGCGGCGTAGGCGATGCACGGGGCCGTGTTCCGGCTGATCGGTTCGCCCAGGATGTTTTCTGGAGGGAGGGCCGGAAGCTGGTTGCGCGTTTCCTCGACGTAGCGCGTGTTCGTGACCACGAAGCATCGCTCCGCGGGAATGAACCCCTGCAGGCGCGCGACCGTGTTCTGGAGAAGCGTGGCTTCCCCGAAGATGCTCAGGAACTGCTTCGGTCTGGCCTGGCGGCTTCGGGGCCAGAAGCGGCTTCCGATTCCTCCGGCCATGATCACGGCATAGGTCATGAAACAGTGCTCAGGTTCGGACGGCCCCCAAGGTACGGAAGGAGAGGCTGTCACGGGCGGGTCGGCCCGGGGGGCCCGGCAGGCCTCCCGCGGACGGAGCGTCCAGCATGGTGGACACGGAGTGACGAGAAAAAACATCCGGAAGGGCACCTATCGCCCCCCATACGGCGTAGGAAGGGCCCGGCCCGGGAATTGAATGGGTTTCGTTCAGCATCGGAAAAGGCGAACACTGCAACGCAAAGCACAGGCACATCATGAAACGTTACGCAACACTCCTCATCGTGCCACTCCTCCTTCTCGGGAGTGCCGGCTGTATCGTCGACACGGACGTGAAGGTATCCGATCTCCCGGAAGGCACCGCCTCGGCCTACACGTTCAACCTCGTGTTCTCGATGGACGACGCGACGTTCAACGGGCCGGTCGCTTCGGTGCCCTTCGACGTACCGGAGATCGACGCCTGGACCGTCTCGAACGGAGCCGTCCTCGTCTTCTTCCGCGACCAGGGCACGTGGACCGCGCTTCCCTACACCTTCGGCGTGGAATCTCCGGACCTTCCCGCGGTCGACTACACGATCGCGATGGGCTACGGGTATGACCCCGGCGTCCTCGAGGTGTTCTACGAGGCGTCGACCGAGGCGGTCGCCCTGGAGAATCTCCCGGACCGGCAACTGAAGGTCGTCATCATCGAGGCCTGGCCGGTGGGCAAACGGGACGTGAATCTGACCGACTGGAATGCCGTGAGCGCCTTTTTCGGCCTCAAGGACTAGGGACCGCGGGCTTTAGCCGTAGGGGTTCGGGCCGATCCATCGGGTAGTCCAGACCAGATGGTGGCGACATTGAAACGCGATCTCGGCCCGATCCTCAAAGGCTCCGTCCTTCGCGGGGGCAGTCCGCAGATGAGACAGTTCATCTCGAGCTTCTGCCGCACGGTTCTGGCGGATTACCGTCGCGCGGGCTACCCGTTCGGCACCTCGATGGACGGATTGCTGGTCTGGCTCGAATTCGGTCAGAAGACCACGGACAATTGACCTTGTCCGCTTTAGATAGATGGCCCGGCCGCCTCGGCGGTCGGGCCCTTTTCTTGGGGTGGCCGGACGCGGGTCTACCGGACGATCGGAAGAACCCGGCTGCCCGTCGGCGTGGAGACGATGTACAGTCCAGGCGGCAGGGAGGACGTATCGATCGTGACCTCGACCCGGCTCGCGTCCAGATCGACCCGGAGTCGTTCCCGCCCCAGGATGTCCAGTATCCTGATGCGGGTGGATCGGCGAAGCGACCGGTCGAGGGTAACTGACACCCGGTTCGCGGCAGGCACCGGGTACAGTTCGAGACGGCCGGTACGGGGCAGGGTCTCCACGCGCACGGAGCCGGACAGCGGGCGGAGCCGCGCATACACGGGATAGTGGTCCGACGTGTTGGAAAGGAAGCCCGGAAAGCCGGAATACACCGCGTCGAGCCGGTCGGTCATCCCGGCCTCTGCCGCCTGGAAAAGCTCGTCCGAGACCAGGATATGGTCGATGGTCGACGGGGTGGAGCCGCCGCAGAACGTGCACTCTCCGGCCTCTTCGAGGGGAAGCGTGAGGAATCGGTAGCGCTCGGGGTCCGAGCGGAAGTTCCCGTACGGTGAGGGCTCGCCGGACGTGATCGACGTCAACAGCTTGTCGTTGAGATCCCCGAGCCAGACGAGGTTTGCCGACGCCTCCAGGAAATCGAAATGACCCTTGATCCGGGACGAGGCGGCCAGTCGCCTGTCGTACGACGGGAGATCGCTGCAGCACTTCATGTGGGTCGTCACGAGAACGGCGACGAACGCGGTGTCCGGCAACGTGACGGTGACTTCGAGACGCAGCGGGGGGCGGCCTGCGAATTCCGAGTCGAACTGCTCCAGGATGTGCCGTGAGTTGCGCTTGGTGACGACGTCGGTCCGGTAGATGAACCCGACGCGCTGGGTGCCGTCGTTCGAACTGGTCGCGATCTCCCCGGTCCACGGAGGCCCGAGCAGTTCGAGCAGGGCCTGGAACGCCGCAGTGCTTGCCACTTCCTGCACGGCCCAGAGATCGATCCCCGCCTGGTCGATGACATCCGCCGCGTTCCGGAGCTGGGTCTCCTCGTTCGACGGACCGTTGCTGGTCGAGCCGAACCATTCCACGTTCCACGTGGCCACGTCGAAGGTCGAACTCGTGCCGACTGCCTGGATCTGGCGCGCGCCCGCAGGGAGGCTCAGCACCAGGAGCGCTCCCGCCACGAAGATCTCCCTCATGCGCTACTCGAAATCGGTGTTGAGTCGGTACCGCGAGATGCGGCCGTTTCCGGTGTCTGCCACGTAGACGATGCGTTCGAAGTTCGCAACGCCCTGCGGTGACTTGAACTGCCGAGCGCCGTCCCCGGTCCCTCCGAACGACACGTTCACGGCCCCGGTCGTGGACGATCCGGGTGGAGGGGCCACCCCTTCGATCCCCTGGGAGGTGAAGACATGCAGGGAATCGTCTCCGGCATCCAGGACGAACACGTAGTTCGTGCCGTCGGCCGCGAACGTCAGGTCGGATACGAGCCCGAACTTGAATTCGTCGTAGATCGAGGAAACGTCCTCCCTGAACGCCGACTGGATCATCGCGGCATCGGGCTGGAACTCACGGCCGTTCGGGGTCTCCACGACCCGAACGGACAGGGCCGAGAAGCGCAGCGGCACACCGGAAGGCCCGGACGACTGCGCGAGCAGGAAATGCCGATCGGAGCCGTAGAACGACCGCTGCGGTGGCTGCACGAACGTCGCAATATCCGTGGGGAACAGCGAGCTCACCAGGCTCTCCCGCGTCGGGCTGAGCTGGACGATCGCCTGAACGCTGTTTCCCTCCTCGTCGAACTCGAGAACGATGTTGTGCGCGAAGAGGATCGAGCCCCGCTCGTTCACGGGTCCCTGCCGCGATACGTAGATGTGATTGTCGGGCAGGACGGCCACGCCGGTGAACCTCACGTCCAGGTCGGTCGCCACGGGATCGGGACGGTTGAATCGACGCGATTCGTCGTCGAACGGATGCCAGAGGATGCGTCCGATGCGCGGCATGCCGCTCGCCACGTCGTCGAGGCGGATGACCACCGGGAGGCTCCACGTCACCCCGTTCACCGTCGTGTCCCGGCGGGCGGTGACGTAGACGCGAAGCCGCCGGTCCTGGACCACGGACGTGGCCCCGCCGGCAATCGGGATGTGGGCGGCGGGCCTTCCCGCGATATCCAGGATGTGAAGTCCGGTTTCGTCCGTGACGTACAGGAGCTCGTCGAATCCGACGTAGACGTCGGTCGGGTTCGCAAACGACGATCCCGCAGCGCCCTGCTCGAAGAACGGAAACAACGGGACGTACTCCACCTCGTTCAGAAGGGTGGGCTCGCTGCGTCCGGTCTCGAAAATCTCGTCCGTCGTCGCGTCGTCCTTCGATCCGAAGGTCGAATCACACGCCGCGAGGGCCAGGAGAAGCAGGATGGAGAGGGCACGGATCATAGCGTGACGTTGAGCCCTACGCGGTGGACGGCACCGAGTCGATCCAGGCGGTTGAATCCGTAGTCGAAGCGAAGTCGGGCACCGCTGACGGGCGCCTGGACCCCCGCGCCGAACGACGGCGTCGTGTACTCCTCGATCCCGAAGCGGTACCCGGTGCGCAGGAAGAGCGTGTCGCGCCATCCGTACTCGACCCCTGTGCTCCAGGTCTCCGCGTTGTCACTCGGGTTGTCGAGTTGCGTGGAGACGTGGAGCGACTGGTCCGGGTCTCCCCGGAGGACGTCCCACGAGGCCCCTATGTGGAAGGTCGTGGGTGGCGTCATGGACTCGAACGCGGTCTCGACGACCCGCGGTGGATTCCCGATGACGGGCCGCTCCAGGGAGCCGTCCGGCCTGCCGTCCAGTCCGAAATTGCGAAGGGCGACGGCAAGCTGCAGGCCCGTCGTCCCGACCGCGTAATGGAACCCCAGGTCCGCCACAACGGTGGATGCCGAGAGCCCGGCGACCGACTCCCGAACCAGCTTTGTGGTGACTCCGTAGCTGAAGAGGTCCGTCAGTGCCTGGGCGAAGGTGAGCCCGACCGCGAGGTCGACCAACCGGAACGTCTCTCCGGTTCCGAAGGGCTGAAACTCGGTGGTAACCCCCATTTCACCGGAATTCAGCATCTGCAGGCTCGCCCCGACCGCCATGTTCGTTCCCCGGACGGGCCATATGACGCCGGCGTAATCGAGCGTCACATCCACGAAATAGGCGGAATGATGGAGCCCGGCCTGCAGGCCGGGTGCCGTGGCAGCCAGCGCTGGATTCCAGTAGAGCGCACTCACGTCGCCTCCATGGGCCACGACCGCCTGTCCGAGGGCGGCGGACCGGGCGTCCACCGGTACCTTCAGGAACTGGAACCCGGACGTGCCGGCCCGCTCTCCGCCGAGCGAGGGCAGGACCTGCCCCACGGCGGGCAGAACCGTCGCGACGACGAGCACGATCGCTATGGGTATCTGCCGGCTTCGCATCAGAACTGCAACGTGACCCCGACCATGATGTGGCGCTGCGGAAGGAATCGCGCCGGGTTGAGCGGAGGAAGGCCGCTCGAGTTGGGGTCGTCATACCGGAGATCCCGCGTCCCGGCCACCACGTCGTAGTCCCGGTTTGCACGCAGGGTCGTCATGTCGACGGCAGAGGGATCCACATCCGGGTACGCGGTCCCGGTCACGGGATTGACGATGACGCTGTTCTTCTGGTTGAAGAGGTTGGTCACCTCGAGATTGAACACCACGTCGGAGCCCGCGAGGGAGACGCTCTTCTGGATGCTGAGGTCGAACCACCACCAGGCGGATCCGACCTCGGCATATCGCCTGGCGGGATCCGGAACGGTCTCGTATATCGGGCGCCAGTCGGCCTGTCCGGTGAAGGGATCCAGTTCCCGCCCCTTGAACTCGACCGGTGTGTATCGCTGGCCGCTGCGGACCGTGCTCGACACGAACACGCGCATCCTGCGGGAGCCCGGAATGCCGAAAAGCCGGTTGTCCCGATCGCCGCTCAGGATCACGTTCCACTTGGCGTCGAACGGACGGTCCCAGGCGAGCGGGGTCTCGAACGTGTTGTCGATATCACCGACCGCCAGAAACTGGGTGAGCGCGTCGTTGTTGGTCGAACTCAGCCCGGTGGCGCGCGAGTAGGCGACGGAGAGCTGGCTCTGGAACCAGGTGCCGATCCGCTTGAGATACGAGACTTCGAGTCCGCGTACCCGGGCGAAGTCCCCGTTGATGCGGAACGCCCGGATGACGTCCCGCCCGGTAGGATCCTTCACGATGGCGTTCTCCACCGTGATGAAGTCGAACTTGTCGCGCCAGAATGCCGCCACGTTCAGCACGTCGTCGCTGGAGAACTGGGTGCGCAGCCCCAACTCGTACGAGATGTCGACCTCCGGGTCGAGGTCGGGGTTGCCGAGGTCCGAGAAGAAGGATCGGTCCTGGTAGTATGGATCCAGTCCGGTATAGACGAAGGTGGGATGCGGCACCCGCGTCGAGTGACCGTAGTTGAAGAAGAGGACCCGGTTCTCCTGGATCGGGAACGAGACGCCCAGCTTGGGCAGGAGGCGGATCTTGGTGCGAAGCCCGAAGAGGCTCACCGTGCGTCTGCGGTAGGATGCCCGCACGCTTTCCGGCACGGGCGCGACCGGGTCGTCCACCAGTCGATCCACGTAGTCGCCGGGCGACCAGCTCTCGAGTCGAAGGCCCGCATTGGCGATGAGGCCCCGGTAGCGGACCTGGTGCGTGGCCCACAGGGCGCCGCGGCGCGGCTTGACGCGCCAGATGTCCGAGCTCTCGCCCAGGCGACCCGTGCCGGCGTCGTCACCGGTTCCGATGGGAGCGCCCACCCACGGACGTTCGACGTCGATCCACTGGTAGTCATTGAGCTTCAGTTCGAAGCCGGCCGCGGTCCGATGGGCCTGGGACCGGGAAAAACGCGTGTACGTCGCGCGCACGGTCCATTCTTCCGCGAAATGGTCATGGAAGCGCGTGGCGATGCCCCCGTTGTTCACGAGCCCGGGGCCCGGCAGCACGAAGAGGGCGTTGGGGTCCAGCGGCTCTCCGTTCTGGTCGACGAATACGTTGGGCGGATACGTGACGACGCTGAAGGGATCCAGTTCGCTGTCCACCGCTTCCGGACGCCATGGACGACCGTTGGCATCCGCTCGTAGCCGTGTGAAGAGTCTCGACACCTGCAGATCGAAGAACGAGCTCTCGTTCAGCACCTGGGACCATTTCAGGTAGCTGATGACGTTGTCGTGCGCATAGGTGTTCGCGTTGTCCGGCTGCAGGATGAACGCGTACTGGAAGCCCGGCTGAACCACGGCGTCGTTGCCCGTCACCTGGAGCATGCGCGTGTTCTGGTTCACGGTCAGGGAGCGCTGGTAGGACGCCTGCAACCGGGTCCCCGGCCGAACCTCCCACGTGAGTTTGGACAGGCCGTTCCACCGGTTGCCCGTGCGGGGCATGAAGAACGTCGATCCGACGAGCGAAGAGCGCACCTGGTCCGGAGTGGAGACCAGCCGCGTGAACCCGTCGGAGAGCTGCACCTGCCCCGACACGAAGAACCTGAGCTTCCCGCGAACCACGGGGCCGCTGAGGGTCAGTTCGTAGAGCTCCTCCCTGAAATTGGAATCCGTGTCGCGGTTGAACCCGAGATCGTCCCGCTTGTGCGCGAAGGAACCGGAGAGACGATCGGTTCCGTCCTGCGTACGGACCGACACGACACCGGACGTCACATCGCCGTACTCGGCGCCGACGCCCCCGGTCGTCACCTCGATCTCCGAGAAGGCGTTCGAGCCGAGGTCGAGTCCGAATCCGGTTCCGGCGAGCGGGTCCTTCGCGGATACGCCGTCTACGATGAAACCGGTCTCCTCGGCCCGGCCTCCTCGGATATAGAGGCCCGTCGGATCCTGCACGATGCCGACCTGGGACGCCACGGCGGCCTGTATGTCCCGGAGCGGAGCAGCCGCCAGTTGTTCCCGCGAGATACGCGCCGTGGACGACGACTCCTCCACGTCGACGAGCGGTCGCTCGCCCACGATGACGACCTCGTCGTTCGTCGAGAGCACCGCTTCACGCAGCTGCATGTCGAGCGTCGTGACCTCACCCTCGTGGATGGCGATGGCCGTGTACAGGCGGGTCTCGAAGCCGATGTACGAGACCTGGAGCGTGTACTCGCCCGACCTCAGATTCGCGATCTCGTAGAAGCCGTCCAGATCGGTGGCAGCGCCGAATGCCGTACCCACGACCCGGATGTTCACTCCGATGAGCGGATCTCCGAGCTCGGCATCCGTGACGTGTCCCCGCAGCGTTCCCTGCGCGGCCGCCGAGGTCGCCAGGGTGCACAGGAGCATCGACCAGAGTGCGATATGTCGAACGCCGCTCATCGGCCGGGGAAGGAGAGCGCCCCGAGCAGCGCGTGAACGATGACGCGGCCCGGCTCACCGCTTCCAGAGGTCATCCGGAACTGCTGCTGGAGCGTCAGGTCGTTGACCAGCGGAAGAGAGAAGAGCGCTATGCGTCGATCCGCACTGATGGATGCGACCGTCGTGGGCGAGGTCCATACCCCCGACCCACCGGTAGTCGTGCGGTACGCGAACGCGCCCGTGTACAGGGGTTCGATCGCTGCCCCGAGGGCCTCGTACGGTCGCACGTTGATGAAAAACCGCTCCGATGCGAGCTCCGGGAGGCCCATCGCCTGCGCTATGGTGCTCGGGGTCACCAGGGCATTGAGCCGGAGCTCCAGTCGCCCGATGGTGTCGGGAAGCACGAGCGGCCGGGAAAGCGGCAGGAGCAGCACGGCCGCGTTGTCCGAGAAGTCCGACTCGATCCCGGACACCGTAACGGGGGACTGCACGAAGAGCTTGCCGCCGTTCGCGAAGAACTCCGGCATCGCCGGCGCGACGAACGGCATGTTGTCCGTACCCGGGTCTCCTGTCGTGCTCGTCGAGACCCAGTAGATGTACCGGTAGAGGGACAGGGTCATCCGGAGCATGGGCTCCGCGACCGGCGGCAGGGCGCCGGAGCGGGGCACCGTACCGGACGAGCCGGTCGTGTACGGCCGGGTCAGATCCCAGAGGTCCACTCCGTATCCGGCGGGGAGATAGTCCTCCAGCACGGACAGGTGATAGCCGAGGACCGTCGCGTTCGACGCCAGTCGGTAGTCGTTCACGAAAAGGACGTCGCTTCGATTGCCCTTCACCCACCAGGCGAACCGTTCGACGGCGCTGGTGGTATCCGCCTGGTCCCGTGCGCGTACGTAGAAGGTGTTTTCTGCATCCAGCCGCATGCCCGGCACCCGCATGGAAGTGGCCTGCACGCCGCGCCCCAGAAATAGGCGGGTCTCCACCTCACCGCCACCCGGGACCTGCGCCTGGTCTGCGACGAGCGTCACGAAGTCGAACTCGGGCGGAATCTCCACGAACGACGTCGAGTCGTTCAGACTGATTTCGATCGAGGACAGGTTCTGTTCTCCGTCGGGATCCCGCGCACGCCAGGCGAACGACACGACGGTGAACGTCGTGTCGGGAGGGAGCTCGAACTGACTGAGCGCGATGTCAGGAGGCGAGTTTCGGATGGGGAAGACACTTCGTGCGGGGGTCGGATCGCGAAGTCCCTGTTCATCGACGGCCCGGACCTCCACGACCACGTTCGCCGTCGACTCGCCGCCCTCGAGCGGAAGGAGCAGGAGGGAATCGTTCGAGGTCGTGAAGACCCAGCCTGCCTCGGCCCCGGGTTCAGTTCCGAATTCATGAATGCGGATGTCGAATCCGGCCACGAAGCCGTCCGGGTCGTCGCCGGTCCAGGACAGACGGATCGTGGATCGCAGCCGTCCTTCTTCGCCCAGGTTGTCCAGGAGGTTGTCGTCCCGGACGCTGAGCGCCGTGTCGGGCGGACGGTTCTCGTCCGGCCGGCCGTCGAAACCCGCATCGCAGGACGCCAGCAGGAAGGCTGCCAGGAGGATATGGGCAGAGGAGCGTGCCACGTAATGGTCCGGGAGGGGCCTGGGGCCAGGCCCCTCCCGGGCACCCTTCCTACTTCACCAGGGTCATGGTCCGCGTGACCGTCCGGTCCGCGGTCGTCATCCGGTACACGTAGAGTCCGCTCGCCAGGCGGGATGCGTCGAACTGCACCGTGTACGATCCGACGGTCCGCTCGTCGTCCGCGAGCAAGGCGACCTCGCGGCCGAGTGCGTCGTAAACGGCCAGCCTGACCCGTCCCGTCACCGCGACGTCATACAGGATCGACGTGGTCGGGTTGAACGGATTCGGGAAGTTCTGGTGCAGGCGGCTCGTGGTGGGGAGCGTCTCGTCCTCGACGGCAACGCCGCTGTGGATCTGGATGTCCGCGAGCGTCGCCGGTTCGATCTTGAAGTTGCTGAACGAGTACCACAGCGTTCCCTGGACGAAGTCGAGATCCTGCTCCAGACTGAAGACGGTACCCGGATCGTTGCCCTCGTAGACGAGACCTCTCGACTGGTCATTCACGCGGACGGCGTTCCCGACGGTTCCGTCGGAAGACGCCAGGAACTCTCCGTACGGTCCGCTCGGGGCGTCGGCGTTGGTGGCGACGACCGTCACGTTCTCGACGCGCACGAACATGCCCTCGAGCGACTCGGCGATATTCCGGTCTACGAGCTGACCGGTCGATACGACGGCCGGAGCGAGCGGATCGCCGCCGACGCCCACCACCTCGAACGTCACGTTCCGCAGTTGGGTCATGCCGTACCTCTCGTAGACCAGCGCCTCGGTGATGTGGATTGCGTCACCGGGCGAATTCCCGGCGAAGGGCGTGCCCTGGTTGTAGATCGCGATGCCCGACCACGGGTCGTTGGAATCCTGTACGGCAACCACGTCGTCCTGCCCCGTCCCGGCGTTCGCCGGATCCGTCATGAGCACCACGGTGATGTCCATAGGAACGGTTTGTCCGACGAACGGGGAGTCGCCCTCCGTGTCCTGGGCGGTCCGCTGCAGGTGGCTGACGGTCGTGATGCCTCCGTACAGCACTCTGTAGCTCCTCGTGGTCGACAGGCTCGTCGCGCCGGTGTTGTCGGTCGCCTCGACCTGCCAGGTCACGAAGTCGCCGTCGCCCTGGGCCTCGATTTCGAAGGTATACGTGTTGCCCCCAGACAGCACGCCCATGACGTCCTGCTCCGTCGGATTGGAGGTCGTCGAGTAGAGGACACGGACGCTCGAAATCGTCCGCGTCTGGTCGGCGGTCACGTCGGCGCTGACCGTCACCGGCGCGTTCCCCGGGGCGCCCGACGGGCCGACGAGATTCTCGATGTTGGGCGGCGTCTGCGTGATCTCGAGGTCCGCGGGGGTCCACGGTACGATCTTGAGCATCGCGGCGGCAGGATCGCCGATGGTGAACGGGTCGAAATTGGTGCGCAGGAGGGCGAACCCCTGGATGTTCACGGATGCGCCGGGAGGGGGCGCCGTGAAATCGTTGGTGGCGAAGAACTCGCTGGTGTAGTCGCTCCTGTCGTTCCGGTAGGCCAGCGAGATGTCGTCGTTCTGGATGATGGCTCCCGTCGACGGGTCACGAAGCGCCCAGTTGGGTCTCGAGTCCGTCCGGTTCGGCGATTGCCACACCTGCACGCCCTCGATCCGGACGTACTGCTGGTTCAGGTCATTGAAGTTGTCCCAGTTCGCCCGCACCAGGAAATCGCCGGTCGACTGGTTGATCTGGTCGATGGTCACGGTGACCGGGTCCAGGATGCTCGACGGAAGGCCCCGGTCCTCGACCGTGCCGATGAACTCGACCGACTGGGGCGAAAACTGGACGCCCGTTCCGAAATAGGCAAGATCGCCGACCATCGTCACGACGTCTCCCACGAACAGGCCGAGGGATCCGGTGGTCGAATAGTTGCCGTCGACGATCTGCAGGTCGTTCCCTGCCGGGCCGAGGGTTGCCGCGGTGGTGTCCCGCACGAAGAAGTGGATGCGGGATACCGTCCCGTTGGGGGCGCTGGAGAGACCGGAGTACCGTGGGTCGGACAGGACCACTCCCGTGATGCGGAGGCTCTCCCCCAGGTACTCCGACCGGACGTTGGTCGTGATATCGGTAGTGGTGACATCGGCACCGAGTGCCTTCACGGCATCGATTCCGGCCTGCGGAATGGCGTTGATCTGCCGGATCGTCACGTCCGTCTGTGCCCATGCGGCGGGCGCGAGAAGGACTAGGAAAGCGATCCAGGTGGTAACACGACGTTTCATGGGGATGGGGTTATTTGATGATCACGAACTTGCCGCGTTGCACCCGGCCCGAGTCCAGGTCCTTCACGGTGAAGAGGTACAGCCCGCCGGCGATGCCCAGGCCGTTGTCGGACAGCAGGTCCCAGGAATGCTCTCCGCCGGGGAGCAGCCGATTGTCGGCGCTGAGGTCCGCGTACCACCGGATGTCGCCGGCGTACGAGTCGGCCTCGTGATCCAGGGTGGATACGATCTCGCCGTTCAGCGTGTAGATCCGGATCTGGGAACGGGAGGGAAGATTGAAGAAGTTGAGCTTCCGCGTGCGCGAAGAGGATCCGTCCCATGCCGCGTTGACCCGGTAGGGGTTCGGGTAGACGCCCACGGGGCGATCCGTCGTCGCGGGGGTACCCGGAAAAACCCGCACGCTTCCGCTCACACGGGAGGACTCGAAGGGCTCCAGGCCCGCATCCGCATCCCCAGTGTCAAATGCGGTCACGGCGAAGAGGTACTGCCAGCCGTTTCTCAGGTTGGACGCCTGGAACCGATACCCGTACTCCACCGGATCGCCC
>JAHEEH010000315.1 GCA_024640835.1 Bacteroidota bacterium | reverse complement strand
TCGACGTGGACGGCCACCAGTTCAACGCGCTGTTCGTCGGCACCATCCGGGGTGATCTCCCGGGCGAATACGAGCTCGGATCCGTCCGGTGACCAGTCCAGGCCCCCCTGCTCGATGCCGTCCACGCGTACGATCCAGTTCACCTGTCCTCCCGCTTCGGGCACGAGGCCGACGCAACCGGGCGTGATCACGGCCAGCACGCTCCCGTCGGGAGACGGAGCATAGTTCTGCCATCGGCTGAAGCATGCCTCGTCGCCCTCGCTCCGAGTCCCGGCGGACCAGTCGACGATCGTGCGGCAGTCGCCGGCCACGGGCGCAAAGCCGACCCTATCCGGATCGTTGTCCGCTCGGCAGGCCGGACCGTCAGCGCGCGCCGTGCCATTCGATCCGCTGAACCGGCCAGGCGAGACCGCGGCTATCCCGGAACGCCCCTGTACGTACAGACTGTTTCCGTCTCTGGAGACCGCGAACTTCGTAGTCTCGACGCGGCCGATGTCGGCAAACCGACCGCTCTCGAGGTCGAGACGCAGGACATGCTGCGGCGGCAGGGGGTCGTCGGGACGCTGACCGGACCGGGATCCGCCCGACAGCATGATGAGGGCGTCGTCGTGCGGATGCCAGCGGAGTTGCTGGGGCAGGATCAGTCCGAGCTCCGACGCAAAAGCGTAGTCACGCCGGTTGTTGCCGCTGGTCGAACGGGTCACGATCCGTGCCTCGTCCGGGGTCGGGCCCTCGGTGTACGCCACGAGCGATCCGTCGGGAGACCAGTCGGGGTCGGTGCCGTACCATCGTCCGTCCAGCCCCTTGGTAATTTCGGCCGGAACGCTCAGCGAGCGGCCGGCCGCCAGGTCGATCGAGACCATGCGATGCGTCGGCCGGGTGGCATCGACATACGAGTAGATGCGATTGTTCGTGTACCGGAGCGGCTCCGTGGAGGTCTTGGGCACGGCGATGGCCTCCGGTTCGCCGACACGGCCGTCGGGGAGAATAGTCCTCCTGAATACCCCGGTCACGATGCGGGTGCCGGGCGTCGCGAAGACCTGGCCTTCCACGGTCGTGTAGTAGATCTGGCGACCATCCCGGGACCAGCCGAGGGGCCACCCGTTGTCGGCCACAGGGGTCACGGTCCCCGTTGCCCGGTCGCGCAGGCGAACGCTCGCAGGGCCTTCCAGGATCATCGAATGATCGGGCGAGAAGCGGGACAGGTAGGCAAATCCGATCGATCCGATCGACTCGTATTTGCCCGTCTCCGCCGATACGACCAAGGCGTCGAAGGCCGCATCAGGGTTTCCGGGGCGTGGCTGCAGCTGCACAACGGTCAGGACCGAATCAGACCCGATCCAGTCGACGGCCAGCATGTAGACCAGCGAGTCACCGGGCAGGCCGGTGTAGTCGCTGCTGCGGAATACCGTACGGACACCGGATCCGTCCGTCTCTCCGACGCGGAGACCCCAGCCGGTATCGGTCACCTCCGGGAATGCGATGCGCGAATCGTCCTCCGAGAACCGGGGGCCGCCAAACCATACCCGGTCCGAGGCCTCGTAGAGGGTGCGAAGTTCTCCACTCGCAAGGTCCCGGACGGAGATATCCCGCCCCATGTCCGTACCGAACACGGCGAGCAGGCGGCCGTCATGGGACACGTCGGAGTTGAAATGGTGGAACTCCTGCCATCTGGCTCCCGATCTCAGGATGCGACGGCTCTCCACCGGGATCATGTCGGGATCCACCTCGGGGAGCGAATCGCCGCAGTCGACGGCCGTTCCGGCAAGCGTGGCGAAAAGCAGGGCGGCCAGCAGCGAAGCAAGGGTACGCATGTCAATCACAGGATGATGGCAAGTAACGCCGTGGCCCATGCCAAGGACCGTGCCGAACCGAAACAGCCCGAGAATCGGCCCCAGTGGACACGGGATCGATTTCAGGGTGCCGCGGTGGAACGATTCGGACCAGCAGGCCGGATCGAATCGATCCAGCCGTAGCGCCTCTCAGCGGGGAAGTTGGACCCGCATGCGCGTGCCGGCGGGGCCGGTCTCCACGACGTCCACGGTTCCGTCATGCGACCGGGCAATGCGGGCGGCGATGGCGAGTCCCATCCCGGTGCCCTCGTCCCTTCCGGTCACGAGCGGTTCAAAGATGTGCGGGCGCACCTCGTCCGGAATCCCGGGGCCGTGATCCACGACATCGACCACGATCCGGTCGTCCGCCCTTCTGATTTCGACGACCACCTCGGCCTCCGGCCCCGAGGCCTGAACGGCATTGAGAAGAAGATTGGTCAGGAGGCGCCCGAGAGCCGCACCATCGCCGGTGATTGTCGTGGCCGTATTCTCGGAGGAATGGACTCCGATGCGGTACGGCGCACTGCTCTCCATGGAGCGCACGGACTCGACCGCCTGTGCAACGACGACGTCCAGGTTCACGGCACCTCGATGAATCTGCCCCGACCGTGCAAGATCGAGCGCAGCCGTTACGGTATCGCCGAGACGTGTGGAACGCTCCAGGGCCCTGCTCTGGATCCGATGGAGGGAGTCGTCATCGGGCAGACGCTCACCGAGCAACTGGAGATCCAGCCGGATCGAGGTGAGCGCGTTTCGGATGTCGTGGCTGAGGCTCGCCGCAAACTCGCCGACGGCGGCGAAGCCCTCCCGCTCGCCGAGTCGCCTCAGGGTGTCCCGGAGCGTGGTCGTCATCCGGTTGAATGCCCGTCCGAGGCGAGCCACCTCGTCTCGGCCTCGCGTCGGTACCTCGCGGTCGAAGTCTCCCCGGGAGACGTCCTCGGCTGCGTGAGTGAGCGCATCGATGGATCGGAGTATCGGCCGCACGAGAGCCGAGACGACCAGGATGATCCCGATCATCACGAGGACGAGCATGCGCAATCCGCCCCGGGCGGCCGCGTCCAGCGGTGCGAGCGCGGTGGAAACCGGGGCGGACGCCGTGGCGCGCAGGCTCAGCCCGTCGATCAGGCGGGCCCGTGAACGCCAGCGCGTACCGCCCATCCGGAACACGTCCGAAGCGACCTGCTCCTGACTGAGGGGTATGGGCAGGAAGGACGCGCCGGAGGTCGGGTCAAAGATGCCCAGGACGGCCCCGGGCGTGGTAGTCAGGACGCTGGACGGGTCGATGAGGGCAGTGATCGGGAATTCTCCTCGGATCGAGCCGATCCGCAGACCCGTGCGGCGGTCGTGTACGGGGACCTCGCGTTCCAGCGTGGGAGCGCCCGCTGTGCCGAAAGGGCGGGCTCCGGTCCATGATTCCAGGATGGAACCGGAGGTATCCGTAACGGCCAGGGAAATACACCAGGCGGGCAGGGCGGGCCTTCGGTCGTAGGATCCATTGAGGACCGTCTCGCCGATGTCGAGCAGCGAGGAGCGCCGGGCGAGCCAGGTCCGGTCGATTTCGGCGGCAGCGTCGCTCACCGCGGCATCCAGTCGGCGGATGATATCGTCCTCGAAGGCCTGCACGGTGGACCGCGTGATCCACCATCCCGTGAGCGC
>JAHEEH010000314.1 GCA_024640835.1 Bacteroidota bacterium | reverse complement strand
CTGTGGAGCGCGCAGAGCCAGAAGAACGTGTGGGGCACCATCCCACGGGTCGTCGAGATGCAGGCCGAGGGCGGCGCCGCGGGCGCCGTGCACGGCGCCCTGCAGACGGGCTCCCTGACGACCACGTTCACGGCCAGCCAGGGACTGCTCCTGATGATCCCCAACATGTACAAGATCGCCGGTGAGCTCACGCCGACGGTCTTCCACATCGCCGCACGCTCGATCGCCGCCCAGGCGCTCTCGATCTTCGGCGACCACTCCGACGTCATGGCCGCGCGGGCCACGGGGTGGGCCATGCTCTTCGGTGCATCGGTACAGGAGGTGATGGATTTCTCCCTCATCTCGCAGGCCGCGACTCTCGAGACCCGGATCCCGTTCCTTCACATCTTCGACGGGTTCCGCACCTCGCACGAACTGCAGAAGATCGAGGTGTTGTCCGACGAGGACATCAAGTCCTTCATCGACCTCGGGCCCGTGCGCGAGCACCGGTCCCGCGCGCTGTCGCCCGAGCGGCCGACCATTCGCGGCACGGCCCAGAATCCCGACGTCTTCTTCCAGGCCCGGGAGACCGTGAATCCACTCTACGAGGCCACCCCGGTCCGCGTGCAGGATATCATGGACCGGTTCGGCCGCATGACCGGCCGTTCCTACCGCCTGTTCGACTACGTGGGCGCCCCGGATGCGGAACGCGTGATCGTGCTCATGGGCTCGGGCTGCGAGGCGGCCCACGAGGCGGTGAGTCACCTCGTGGCCGCGGGTGAGAAGGTCGGCCTCGTCAAGGTCCGCCTGTACCGGCCCTTTGCCTCGGCGGTCTTCGCCAGGACCCTGCCGGCGAGCGTGAAGGCGGTATCCGTCCTCGACCGGACCAAAGAGCCCGGTTCCGCCGGCGAGCCGCTGTACCAGGACGTCCTTACCGCGCTGGGCGAGGCGATCGCCGACGGCACGAGGGACCGGATGCCGAAGGTCGTGGGAGGCCGCTACGGCCTCTCGTCGAAGGAATTCACGCCCGCCATGGTCAAGGGCATACTCGACGCTCTCGCCGAGGAGAAACCCCGAAACCACTTCACCGTGGGCATCCGGGACGACGTGTCGGGCACCGACATCCCGTATGACCGGTCGTTCTCGACCGAGGATCGTGACGTGAAGCGGGCCGTCTTCTGGGGCCTGGGATCCGACGGCACCGTGGGCGCGAACAAGAATTCCATCAAGATCATCGGCGAGGAGACCGATTTCTACGCGCAGGGATACTTCGTGTACGACTCGAAGAAGGCCGGTGCGCGCACGGTTTCCCACCTGCGATTCGGCCCCCGCCCGATCCGCAGCACGTACCTCATCGACCGGGCCGACTTCGTCGCCGTGTCCCAGTTCGGCTTCCTCGAGCGGACCGACACGCTGGCCATGGCCGCCGAGGGCGGGACGTTCCTGCTGAACAGTCCCTACGGTCCTGAGGACGTCTGGGGCCAGTTGCCGCTCAAGGTGCAGCAGCAGGTCATCGACCGGAAGCTGCACATGTACGTGATCGACGCCCACGCGGTGGCCAGCGGAATCGGTCTCGGCGGACGCACGAACACGATCATGCAGACCTGCTATTTCGCCCTGTCCGGCGTGCTGCCGCGGGACGAGGCGATCGGCAAGATCAAGGAGTACATCAAGAAGACGTACGGTAAGCGCGGCAAGGCGGTCGTCGACATGAACAACGCCGCCGTGGATGCGGCGCTCGCCCACCTGCACGAGGTCGCGATCCCGGCGACGGCCGACTCCACGCTGGTGCCGCCGCCCATCGTGGCGGCCGAAGCGCCCGATTTCGTCAGGAACGTGACCGCCCCGATCATGGCCGGCCTCGGAGAGGACCTGCCCGTCAGCGCACTTCCGATCGACGGCGTCTACCCCTCCGGCACGACGCAGTGGGAGAAGCGAAACCTCGCGCTCGAGATCCCCGTCTGGGAGTCCGACCTGTGTATCCAGTGCGGAAAATGTGTCCTGGTGTGCCCGCATGCCGTCATCCGGTCCAAGGTCGTGGCCCCCGCGGACCTGGACGGCGCGCCGGAGTCCTTCAAGGCATCGAAGGCCAGCTGGCGTGAATTCCCCGACGGCCGGTATACCCTGCAGATCGCCCCGGAGGACTGCACCGGATGCAGGCTCTGCGTGGAAGTCTGCCCGGCCAAGGACAAGAGCCAGGTGGGACGCAAGGCGCTGAACATGGCGCCTCAGCTGCCCATCCGCGAGCAGGAACGGCACAACTGGGACTTCTTCCTGGGTCTTCCCGAAGTGCCGAGGTACGGGGGTGGCGACGGCGCCGGGCCGGATCTCAAGTTTGCCAAGGTCAAGGACGTACAGCTGCTGCAGCCGCTCTTCGAGTTCTCCGGCGCGTGCGCCGGCTGCGGCGAGACGCCCTACCTGAAGCTGCTCACGCAGCTCTTCGGGGATCGGATGATCGTGGCCAACGCCACCGGATGCTCGTCGATCTACGGTGGAAACCTGCCGACGACTCCCTGGACGTTCAACCGGGAGGGCCGTGGCCCCGCCTGGGCGAATTCGCTGTTCGAAGACAATGCCGAGTTCGGCCTGGGCATGCGCTTCGCGCTCGACAAGCAGGTCGAGTACGCCCGCGAGCTCCTCGGGCGGATCGGGCCGGCGGTGGACGCCGACCTGTCCGCTGCCATCCTGGCGGCCGACCAGTCGGACGAGGCGGCGATCGGGGCCCAGCGCGAGCGGGTCGAGAGACTCCGTCCGATGCTGGCTGGCCGCAAGGACCCCGAATCCACCGACCTCCTGGGACTCCTGGACGTCCTCGTGCGGAAGACCGTATGGATCGTGGGCGGCGACGGTTGGGCCTACGACATCGGATTCGGCGGCCTGGATCACGTGCTGGCGAGCGGCCTCAACGTGAACATCCTGGTGATGGACACGGAGGTCTATTCGAATACCGGCGGGCAGGCCTCCAAGGCGACGGGCCTCGGAGCGGTCGCCAAGTTCGCCGCCGGCGGCAAGCCCACACCGAAGAAGGATCTCGGACTCCTCGCGATGAGCTACGGCTACGTGTACGTGTCGCAGATTGCCATGGGGGCGGACGAGAACCAGACCATCAAGGCCATCCGCGAGGCAGAGGCGTACGACGGCCCCTCGATCGTCATCGCATACAGCCACTGCATCGCGCACGGCATCGACATGTCCAAAGGGCTCGACCAGCAGCGCCGGGCGGTGGAGTCGGGCCACTGGCCCATCTACCGTTTCGATCCGGAGCGGAAGAAGGCCGGGGCGGTGCCCTTCCAGCTGGACTGCAAGGCGCCGTCCCTCCCGTTGCACGAGTATTTCTACAACGAGTCCCGGTACCGCATGCTGCGCCAGAGCGATCCGGAATCGGCTGCATCCTTCCTGAAGCAGGCGCAGGCGAACGTGCACGAGCGTCGCCGCCAGTACGAACGGCTGACCACGCCCCTGTCGGAGCCGGACGCGGCGGACTCCGGCGCCCCGCCCGCGCCGGGACCG
>JAHEEH010000313.1 GCA_024640835.1 Bacteroidota bacterium | reverse complement strand
GTCCCTGGTGGGCTCGCTCTACGTGCTCGACGAGCCGTCCATCGGGCTCCACCCCAGGGACACCGACCGGCTCATCCGCATCCTCGAACACCTCCGCGACATCGGCAACACCGTACTGGTGGTCGAGCACGATTCCGACACCATGCGGAGGGCCGACCACATCGTCGACCTGGGTCCGGGCGCCGGAGTGCACGGCGGACGCGTGGTGGCGACGGGGACTCCCCTCGAGATCGAAGCGCACCCCGATTCGCTCACCGGCGCCTACCTCTCCGGACGCCGAACCGTACCCGTGCCCGCGGAACGCCGCCCGGGACATCCGGACGACGTGATCCGCATCGAGAACGCGCGGCAGCACAACCTGAAGAGACTCGATGTCCGGATTCCCCTCGGCATGATCGTCTGCATCACGGGAGTGAGCGGGTCGGGCAAGTCCACGCTCCTCCACGACACGCTCTACCGGGGCGTCGCACGCCTCAAGGGCGTGGAGATCGGGGACGGGAAGATCGGCGCCCACGACGCGATCCGTGGACACCAGTCCGTGGACGCCGTGGAGCTGGTGGACCAGACCCCGATCGGACGCAGCCCGAGATCGAACCCCGTGACCTACGTCAAGGCGTTCGACCACATCCGGCAGCTCTTCGCGGACACCTACCAGGCACGAATCCGTGGCTGCAAGCCCGGGTACTTCTCCTTCAACGTACCCGGGGGGCGGTGCGAGACCTGCCAGGGAGAGGGCCAGGTGAAGATCGAAATGCAGTTCCTGGCCGACCTGTATCTCGAATGCGAGGCCTGCAAGGGCACACGGTTCAAGCAGGAAGCGCGAGAGATCCGGTTCCGCGGCCGGAGTATCGACGAGGTCCTGTCCATGACCGTGTCCGAGGCCCTGGAGTTCTTCTCGTCTGAAGCCGCCCTCGCCAGGAAGCTGCAGGTGCTGGTCGACATCGGTCTCGGCTACATCACCCTCGGGCAACCGTCCAACACGCTCTCGGGGGGAGAGGCCCAGCGGATCAAGCTCGCGGCCCACCTGGGAAAGGGAGGGCGGGACCGCATCCTGTATCTCTTCGACGAGCCCACCACCGGACTGCACACCGACGACATCCAGCGGCTGCTGGACGCGTTCCGCGCGCTGGTGGACGACGGTCACTCCGTCGTGCTCGTCGAGCACAACCTGGACGTCATCAAGTCGGCCGACCACGTGATCGACCTGGGACCCGAGGGGGGTGTCCGCGGTGGTTTCATCGTCGCGGAAGGCACTCCGGAGCACGTGGCGGCGGACGGCCGAAGCCATACCGGCCGCTTCCTGCAGGCGGTCCTCTGACCCCGGGTCCACGGAAAAGCCTCGTCCCCTCGTTACTTCCCACCCGTTCCGCGCGGCTACGCTTCCATATAGGCGGGACCGACTTCCGTTTCGACCGGCCATTCCCTCGATGAACGCGCTACCCAGGGACTTCTTTTCGGGGCACGACCAGGCCGCCGTCGAGCAGCTCGACGGCAAGCGCATCGCGCTGTTCACGAACTCGTATTCGTACATCGTCGACGGCGTCTCCCTGACCCTGAACCGGCTCGTCTCGTTTCTGGAGGATCACGGGGCGGACGTGATGGTGTTCACTCCGACCATCCCGGATCCCCCCATCGACCCCGCCGGCACGGTCGATCCGGTCCGGTCGATGGCGGCGCCCGGCCGACCCGAATACCGGGTGGCGGGCTTTCTCTCGGCAGCCCAGCGCAGGCGCCTTGTCGGGTTCGCCCCGCACCTGATCCATATCGCGACGCCGGATTTCCTGGGCCTGGACGGCCTGCTGACCGCGCATCGCATGAAGGTGCCGGTCGTCACGTCGTATCACACCCACTTCACGTCCTACCTGGCCTACTATCGCCTCGGGGCGCTCGAGCCGCTCCTGTGGCGCTATCTGCGTGCCTACTACAACCGGGTCGAGCACGTGTACGTGCCCACGCCGACGATGGCCGACCTCCTGGCGCGCAACGGCATCCGCAGCGGCGTCCGCCTCTGGCCGCGCGGCGTCGAGACCGACCATTTCCATCCGCGCGAGCGGGACCTGGCCTGGCGGCGGTCGCTCGGATTCTCGGATGACGATGTGGTCGTCAGCTTCGTGAGCCGCCTGGTCGCGGAGAAGGGCCTCGACGTGTTCGCGGGCGCGCTCGAAGAGCTGAACCGCCTGGGTGTGCGGTACCGCGGACTGGTCGTGGGCGAGGGACCGGCCCGGGATGAACTCGAATCCAGGCTCCCCGACGCCCGGTTCGTGGGTCACCTGACCGGCCTCGACCTGGCCCGGGCGTACGCTTCGTCCGACATCTTCGTGTTTCCGAGCCGCACCGAGACCTTCGGCAACGTCACCCTCGAGGCGATGGCCTCCGGACTTCCGACCGTGTGTGCCGACGCACCGGGCTCGGACGCCCTGGTGCGGTCGGGGCGGACGGGATATCTCCTGGACGGAACCGATGTGGGACAGTTCGCGAAAAGCATCGCGACCCTCATCTATGACCCCGATCTCAGGCAGCGGATGGGCCACGCCGCGCGCGAGGAGGCCGAGCGCTACGCCTGGCCCGTGGTCCTGGGGCGAATCGCCGGCTACTACGCCGAAATCCTGGGAGGTCCCCGCCCTGCGGCCCCTGGGGGCCACGGAAAGATGCGAACGGATCGGAGGGGGATGGCCATTCCGGCCTGACAGCCTATGAGGATTCTCTTCGTGTCCCACTCCCTGCCGCCGGCCGACCGCCCCCTGTCCAACGTGGGCGGTATGCAGCGCGTGGCCCTGGAGCTCCATGAAGCCCTGACGCGGGACCGCTCCTTCCACTACGACGCCCTGCTTCAGCGGGCGACCTGGTCACAGACCCACCGCAGGACCCCCCTCTTCCTCCTGCGGACCTGGATCACGCTCTGGTGGAGGGCCTTCCGTGGAGAGCTCGACGTCGTGCTCTTCTCGTCGATGGTGACGGCCACGCTCGTCTACCCGCTCGCCGGCGTATTCCGGCGGCGTGGCGTCCGCACCGCTGCCATCGTGCACGGTCTCGACGTCACGAATCCCTTCCCGCTGTGGCAGTGGCTCGGGCGACGGGTCTTCCGGCGCATCGACCTGGTGCTGCCGGTGAGCGCGGCCACCGGGGAGGAGTGTGTCGCCCGGGGACTGGCCAGGGAGCGGGTGCGCCCGGTGCGCAACGGCGTGGACGTGCGGCGATTCCTTCCGCTCCTGTCGGCTCCGTCTGCCCGGCGGCGGCTGGTCCGAGGGATCGAGTCCCCCGGATCCCCCCTTCCGGAATCCGATGGCCTCCTGCTCGTGAGCGTCGGCCGTCATGTCCGCCGCAAGGGCTTCGAATGGTTCGTGCGCAACGTCATACCGCTCCTTCCGCCCGACGTGCACTACTGGATCGCGGGCGACGGACCGGAGACCCCGGCCATCCGCAGGGCCGTGGTGGAAGCGGGGGCGGCGGACCGTGTACGGATCATGGGGAGCATCTCCGAGGAGGACCT
>JAHEEH010000312.1:1380-3493 GCA_024640835.1 Bacteroidota bacterium | reverse complement strand
ACGAGCAGGGCGAGATAGGGCCAGGCGTTACGGTGCAGGGGGGCCTGGTCCGTACGGACCCACGCGACGGGATCCATCCACGGTCCGGCGATGTCGTCCACGGGAAATCCCCCGGCCGTTGCCCGGGCGACCGGCGAGTCGTCCGCACTTCCGGAGACCGTCACGCTCCTGGGACCGGAATGCACCTCGCGGTACGAACCCCGGTCCGGATCGAAATAGGAGAACGCCACGCCCGGAAACTCGAAGACGCCGTTGGATCGGGCTACGAAGACATGGCGGAACTGCTTGGATCCCTGCAGTCGGTCGCCGGACCGGTCGATCATGGTCTCGACCTGGGGATCGTACCGCTCGAAGGCGCCCGGCACCTCCACGTCGGGCGAGGCCAGCGTAGCGATGTTGCCCGTCCCCGTGAGCGTGACGGTGACCTGCACGGAGCCCCCCACGGGCACTTCACTGCGGTCCAGGTCGACGATCAGGCCGAACTGTCCCACGGCCCCGCGGAACGAGGGTGGGGCGTCGGCGGGCAGCGGTTTCGCGGTGACGGCCAGGGGAATCGACGCGAGTTCCACGGGCAGGTACTGGCTTCGCATCGAGAAGAACTGGGCGAACGGGTCCCGGCTCCGAGTGGGAAGCTGGGCCTCGCTCTCGATCTTGAGCGGGTCCACGCGCAGATCACCCGCACGGGTCGGAAAGAGGGCCGCGCGCTTGAGCGTGATCGCGTTGTACCGCAGCCCGTTCTCGACCACGACCCTCGGAATCGGTCGCGCGTCCACATCGAGCTCCTCCCGCCAGAATCCCTCCGCGTCCCAGGAGTCCGTCAAGCGGCTCGAGCGGAGCTGGATGCCGTCACGGAAATAAAGCTCGTACCGGAGCAGCACCTGCTCGTTCTGGAAGGGGGTCGTGGTGGACGGGACCACCCGGATGAACAGGTCCTCGTCGCTGGGCACGACGGCCTCGGGCGAGGGCTCGTCGAGCGGTGCCCGGAAGGCCGAAAACGGATCGATCCGGTTTGGAGCGGCACTTCGCCGAGGCCGCTGGGACTGCGGGACCACCTCCACGTCGACGGGCGTCGTGTGGAATTCGCGGTCGCCGATGCGGACCGTGACGGCCGGGAAGCTGGTCCGACCCTCCCGGGCAGGCCGGTACGTCCATGAGTAGGCGACACTCTGACTCGCGCGCCCGTTCACGATGGACATGGACTGCTGCGTGCTCGGGAACGCCTGGAGAAGGGACATCCCTTCCGCCTGGGGGGGCGCGGGAGTCGTGACACCGGAAAGGGTCTCCGCACGGATCTCGACGGTGAACGCTACGGTCTCCTCCGTACCGATCGTCGTCGAGGACACGGAAGCCAGCACCTGTGGGTTCTGCGCTGCCGCGCTGCCGGAAAGGCCGGCCACGAGGAGGATGAGGAGGTATGGGCGTCGTATCCCCATGCGGAGAGAGGCTCAGGGCAGCCCTACCAGTCCTTTTCGACCCGGCGTGGACGCGCCTTCATCTTCTGCACCTGCCGGAGCAGTTGCTGCTCGTCGTTCTCCAGGGCCTCGAGCATGCGCTCGGCCTCCTGGCGACTGAGGTCTTCGGGCTGGGGCTGCTGTTGCTGCTGTTCCTGGTCCTGCTGCTGTTGCTGCTCCTGCTCCTGCTGCTGCTGCTGCTGGTCCTGGTCCTGCTGCTGCTCCTGGTCCTGCTGCTGCTGCTGCTCCTGGTCCTGCTGCTGTTCCTGGTTCTGCTGGTCCTGCTGATGCTGCTCCTGCAGCTGCCTCCGGACGTATTCGTAGTTGAACCGGGAATCCTCGTCGTCCGGGTTGCGCAGGAGGGCGCGCCGGTAGAGGGCCAGGGATTCTTCCAGCGCCTGGGCCCTGAAGGCCGCGTTGCCCCCGTTGTAGGCGCCGCGCCCAAACCCCGTCTGGGAGTCGGCCAGGCCGGCGGATCCTTCAAATGCGGTGCGGGCCCCCTCGAAGTCTCCCTGCCGGTAGAGCGCCGCCCCCAGGTTGTTCAACAGGCCGCTGGGCACGGCACCCCGGCTGCCGTCGTCCAGGTCCGCCAGACCCTCCCGGTATGCCGCCGCTGCTTCCTCGTACCGCTCCTGCCGGTAGAGCGCGTTGCCCTTCCGGCC
>JAHEEH010000312.1:0-1370 GCA_024640835.1 Bacteroidota bacterium | reverse complement strand
CCCGGGCGCTCGCCCCCGCCGAAGAGTCCGGAGAGCAGTACGAGGAGCGTGAGAATTCGGATCATGTCAAGGGTGACGTCATGGAGTCCCGGTGGCGTCCGACACAACGGTCGATCGCGAGGCGGGATCCCCGGTGCGACGCCGGTCGGGCAGAGCCGTTTCCACCAGGATCAGGAGAAGCGCGACGGCAAGCGGCCACTGGTACCGCTCCTCGTATTCCTCGAATTCCTCGGCGCCGAACTCGGTCCTGTCCAGGCGCTCGAGGGCCGCTCCAAGCTGGGACAACGAACTGGACGTCCGCGCGATGCGGAAGTAGGTTCCGTCCGTTGCGAGGTCCTTCAGAGCGTCCTCCTCGAGGCGCGTCGTGACGACCGTGCCTTCGGAATCCATCTTGAAGCCCACCTGGCGTCCGTTCCGGAACAGGGGAATCGGCACTCCGTCCGTTTCGCCCACGCCGGCCGCGAACATCACGATATTCCGGGACCGCGCTTCGGCCAGGATATCGTCGACGTCCGCCACGTGGTTCTCACCGTCCGAGACGAACAGGAGCGCCCGGGTCCGTGTCTCTCCCTCTTCCGCCGCGCCGGGTCCTTCGAACGCCCGCATCGAGACGCGGAGCGCCTCACCGAAGTCGGTACCGGGAGTCGGGATGAGGGACGGATCCGCCACGTCCAGGAAGAGCCGGAGGGCGCCATAGTCCGTGGTCAGGGGAGTCTGGATGAACGCGTCGCCCGCAAACAGGACGAGCCCGACGCGGTCCCCGCGCAGCGTCTCGATCAGCTTCTTGATCTCGTTGCGCGCGCGCTCCAGCCGGTTCGGCGCGACATCCTCGGCCGTCATCGACAGCGAGACGTCGAGTGCGATGACGAGATCGATGCCCTCCCGCTTGACCTCGCGGAGCGCGGTGCCGAATCGTGGTCCCGCGAGCGAGAGTGCGACGAGAAGCACACCTGCCGTTCCGAGATAGCCCTTCCATCGCCGTACGGCCGGACGGACGGATCGGGACAGTCGCTGCACGAGGGTCCGGTCGCCGAGCTTCCGGGCCGTCGCCCGTCGCCGGCCCGACGCCCACAGGTACAGACCGGCGACCAGCGGTGCCGCCAGGACCAGCCAGAGGAGGATGGGATGAAGCCAGTTCATGGATCAGGGAAACCGCCTGAGCAGCGTGGTGTCGAGTCCGATCCCGAGGAGAAGCAGTGCCAGGGCCGGCAGGAGAAAATCCGCGAAGCGCTCCTCGTAGTCCGTGTAGATGCGTTCCTCGATGCGCGTCTTCTCGAGATCGCCGATCTCCTCGTAGATCTCGCGGAGGGCCTGGTTGTTGGTCGCGCGGAAATACCGTCCCCCGGTCGTCTCGGCCACCTTGTTCAGCA
>JAHEEH010000013.1 GCA_024640835.1 Bacteroidota bacterium | reverse complement strand
AGGCGGGTCTCCTCACCGGTCGCCTTGTCGCGGACCCACAGGTCGTAGTCCCGGACGAACGCTTCCTTCGTGCCGTCCGGCGACTCGACCTCGGTGGCCATGAACCGACGGTACATCGCCATCCGGGGATCCGTCTCACCGCCGGCCGATCCGGCCCCCTCCTCCTTCGAGCACTCGTAGCTGCGGATGCTGCAGGTGTAGCGGTCCGAATCGACGTCGAACACGATGGATCGTCTCCGGTCCCCGAATTCGAACGTCCGGAAAGGAAGCTCCAGCTCCCCGTACGTCGATCCCGTCACCTCGCCCAGCGCGGCCGCCAGGCGGGCATGGTCGAAGGCGCGCCCGCGGCGGGAGCGTGACGGCTCCACCAGGACGAACTCCGCTCCTCCCCGGACGGTGTTCCGGTACCAGAAGAGGTCGTCCTCGAGCCAGTTCGGCTGAACCGAATTCGAGTACACGAGGGCGTTGACGTTCGGACCCAGGAGGCTTTCGGCCCGGGCGTAGTCGGCCTCGGTAACGCGGTGCTGCCGGGCCTGTACGGGCAGCGAAAGGAGGAGGACCAGGAAGAGCGGAAGACGGCGCATGGCGACTCGGGACTGGATGCGGAACGGAAGGCCGGAAGTTGGACCCCAGCCCCCGGAAAGGCAACCGATCGCGTCGGTGGACGGTCCGCCCGGCGTCCCCGATTGCTTTCGGTTGCGCGCTGACGCATGTTCGTCGCATCGTCAACCCGCCGGGTCTCCCCTGCCATGCCGCGCTCCCTCCTCCTTTTCGCCCTGCCCCTTCTCGTCATCGCGTACGCCTGCACGCCCGCCCCGGAAACGGAACCCGCGGCGCCTCCTTCCCTGCACGTGGAGCAGGAAGGCTCGACGCACGGAGACCTCCTCTCGTTCTTTGACGCGTGGACGGCGTTCCGGCGCCCCCCGCTCGTCGACGGGGTCCCCGACTATTCCGCCGACGCGATGGCGGCGCAGTACGCGGAGCTTCCGGTCTGGATGGCCCGGCTCGCGTCATTCGACACCACCGGCTGGTCCGTGGCCGAACGGGTGGACTGGCACCTGGTGATGGCCGAAATGAACGGGCTGGAATTCGACCACCGCGTGCTCAGGCCGTGGGTGAACAACCCCGCGTTCTACGTCCAGATCTGGACCTCGCAGAGCGACACACCCTCGCACGAGGGGCCCACGCCCGAGGGGTTCATCGATCTCTGGACGTATGACCTGCCGCTGACCGGCGACGCCGCGGTCGAGCTCGCTTCGCGCATCCGGACCATCCCACCCTTTCTCGAACGGGCACGCACGAACCTGACGGGCAACCAGAAGGACCTCTGGACGATGGGCGTGAAGGCCCTGGAAGGTCAGCGCCGGGACCTCGAGCGGTTCGCCGTGCGCGTCGAGGGTACGAGTACCGACCTCGGGGAAGCGATCGCAGCCGCTACCGATGCCTCGGCGTCCTTCGCCGAATGGCTGCTCGAGCGCGCTCCGTCCAGGACCGGTCCGTCGGGCGTCGGACGCGACGAGTACACGTGGTATCTCAAGAACGTCCATCTCAGCCCGTACTCCTGGGAGGACGAGGTCCGCATCGTGGAGGCAGAGCTCGCGAGATCCTACACGGCCCTGCGGCTCGAGGAACAGCGGAATCGCGATCTGCCGACCCTGGAACCCATCCCCAACGCCGCCGAATACGACCGGCGGGTGAACCAGGCGGTCGACGACTACGTCGCCTTTCTTGAGCGGGCGGACATCATGGAACCGAAGCCCTACATGGCGCCGGCGCTGCGCGCCCGGGTCGGGCGATTCTCGCCCGCGTCCGGACCGCGTTCCTTCTTCTCGGAGGTGGACTATCGCGATCCGCGGACCATGCGGGTTCACGGAACCCACTGGATCGACCTCGCCCGGATGCAGGTGGAACCCCACCCGAGCCCGATCCGGGCCCTGCCCCTGTCCTACAACATCTGGGACAGTCGGAGCGAGGGCCTGGCGACCGCGATGGAGGAGTTCTCCATGCACGCAGGGCTCTTCGACGACAGCCCGCGCTCCCGGGAGCTGATCTGGATCCTCGTGGCCCAGCGTGCCGCCCGCGCGCTCGCGGGACTCCGGATGCACTCCAACGAATGGACCCTCGACGAGGCCGTCGCCTTCGCCGCCCGCTGGACCCCGAGGGGCTGGATGCAGGCGACCGGCGATCTCGTCTGGTTCGAGCAGCACCTGTACCTGATGCAGCCCGGCTACGGGCCGAGCTACCTGACCGGCAAGGCGCAGATCGAGGAGCTGTTGTCGGCTCGACAGCACCAGCTCGGGGACGCGTTCACGGTCCGCGGCTTCTTCGACGACATGAACGCGAAGGGACTCATCCCCGTATCGCTCATCCGCTGGGAAATGACGGGAGACGCGGAATCGTACGGGAATCGCTAGGCCCTCTGCGACGTTGAAGACCTACCGGGACCGGCAGGCCCTGCCCTCGTGTCCCCGGGTTTCCCTACCTTCGGATCGCTCCCACGGCCCGATTTCCCACTCCCCGGCTACCCCGTATTCATGGCAAGGCGTCCCAACTTCGACTACGAGAAACGTCAACGCGAGATCGCCAAACGAAAGAAGAAGCAGGAAAAACTCGAGCGGAAGGCCAGTCGCAAGTCCGGCGACAGCGACGGGGGATCGGACGATTCCCCCTCCGTTCCACGGGAACCAGAGCCCTGAACCTCTTCCGAACTCCCATGTGGGCGTCTCCATCGACCTGGCTTGCCGCCGCGGGCATCGTGGCGATCAACCTGCCGTTCGGCTTCTGGCGTGCGGGCGTCCGCCGGTTTTCGATCCCGTGGTTCGCGGCAGTACACGTGCCGGTTCCGATGGCGATCGGCATCCGGTTTCTGATGCACGTCCCGCTGCGGCTGGTCACGGTGCCCCTCTTCGTGGCGGCCTTCTTCACGGGTCAGGCGATCGGCGCGAAGCTCAGGAAGAGCCCGTCCTGACCCGGGACGCTCCGGATACGACGGGAATTGACCGCATACTCCCTACATCGCGTGTAGGGGTTAGCCGTCGGCGCGTGACGGCCGCAATGCCTTCCGTTGGGAGTTGCACCCATTTCATTCACCGGAGAAGCCGATGAAGCGTGAATCCATGCGAGCGACCTCCCTCGTGGCGGCGCTCTTCCTGCTGTTGGTCGCCACGGTCTCGGCCCAGCCCGTCGACCTGTCCACCGTCAAGGCAGGCGAATACGACAACGGCCGGATGTGGACGTTCGACTACCCGCCCGTTGCCCAGCTGCAGGAGGCCTACGGATTCGCGCCCGACGCGGCGTGGTTCGAGAAGGCGCGGCTCGGTGCCCTCCGGCTCCCCAACTGCACGGCCTCGTTCGTCTCTCCCCACGGGCTCGTGATGACCAACCATCACTGTGGCCGCGGCGCCGTGGCCCAGGTATCGAAACCCGGCGAGACCCTGCTCGACGACGGCTTCACGACCGCGTCCCTCGAGGAGGAACGTCCCGTACCGGGACTGTACGTGGACCAGCTGGTCGCCATCGAGGACGTGACCGACGAGATCTATGCGGCCCTCGAGGGCATGGAAACGGACGCGGAGAAGGCTTCCGCACGCCAGGAGGCGATCCAGGAGGCGCAGGCGCGCGTGCTGGAAGCCGCGGGCGGCCCGGATGCCGGTTTCGTGGTGCAGGTCATCAACCTGTACAACGGGGGGCGGTACTCGGCCTACACGTTCAAGCGGTACACGGACCTTCGCGTGGTGATGGCCCCCGAGCTGAACCTCGGATATTTCGGCGGGGACACGGACAACTTCACGTATCCGCGGTACGCCCTCGACATGACGTTCTTCCGCGTCTACGAGAACGGGGAGCCCTACGAGCCCGAGCATTTCTTCAAGTGGAGCGCCGACGGCAGCCGTGAGGGAGATCCCGTTTTCGTCATCGGCAATCCCGGCTCCACGCTCCGGCTGGAGACCGTCGCGCAGCTCGAATGGCGACGGGACGTGCAGGAGAAGACGCTGCTCGCCCTGCTCAATTCGCGAATCGAGGCGCTGGAGATGTACTTCGAGGAGAACCCGTCCGATGGTCTCCGGAACCAGATTTTCGGTCTGAAGAACGCGCAGAAGCTGTACACGGGGCGGGTCAAGGGTCTCAACGACCCGGTCGTCATGGCGAAGCGGGCCGACACCGAGCGACAGTTCCTGCAGGATCTGTCCGAGAAGTACGGCGACCGCATCTCCGAGGACGTGGACGTGCCGTACCTGACGGTCATCGACGATATCGCCGCCATCCAGGATCAGAAGCGGCAGTACCAGGCAGAATACACGGCCTTCCTGTCGATGGGCTCGGGCTCCGCGCTGGCCTCGGCGACGCTCCGGCGCGCGGGAGCGGCCCTCACCTATCTGACCCAGCTCGGCGAGGTCGGTGATGCCAGCGCTCTCGCGCCCCTGCGCGGACAGATCGAGACCGCGCCGTCCCAGGATCCAGGCCTCGACGAGCTGTACATCGCCGCACGGCTCCGCGAGATCGTCGCGGGCTTCGGCGAGACCGACCCCGCCGTACAGGAGGCGCTCGGTGGCTCTACGCCCGAAGAGATCGCCTCGGCCGTCGTGGCCGGATCGGCGCTGGTGAGTGGAGAGAAGGCTGCCGCCGCACTGGCGGACGGCACGCTTTCGATGGACGACCCGGCCATCCGGCTCATCGCGCCGTTCTGGGAGCGGATCCAGGCCTACCAGAGCGCGATGGCCGGTCTGTTCGGACAGGAAGCCGAACTCAACGCCCAGCACGGCCGGGCCCGCTTCGAGGTCTACGGCACGACGAGGCCGCCGGACGCGACGTTCTCGCTCCGGATCGCGGACGGCGTGGTCAAGGCGTACGAGTACAACGGCTCCAAGGCGCCTGCGTACACCACGTTCTACGGCCTCTACAATCGGCACTACGGCCATGCCTCGGGAAACGACGAGACCGGCGAGTGGAAGCTCCCGGAGCGGTGGCTGAACGCGCCGCCGACCTTCGATCGGTCCACGCCGCTCGACTTCGTCTCGACCAACGACATCATCGGCGGCAATTCCGGATCGCCGATGCTGAACAAGGATCTCGAGGTCGTCGGGCTCATCTTTGACGGCAACATCGAGTCGCTGCCGTCGGCCTTCATCTACCAGACCGAGGTGGCGCGGTGTGTCTCCGTGGACTCCCGGGGCATGATGGAAGCCCTGGACGAGATCTACGACATGGACCGGATCGTGCTGGAGCTGAAAACCGGCGAGATGGTGGCTACCGAGGCCGAGGCGGACGCCCGGTAGAGCCACGCGGTACAGGGTGTCAGAGCGGGCGGGGGGCTTCCGGGTCTCCCGCCCGTTCCGGTTTCGGCGGGCGCGCCAGGGGCGTACCTTTTCGACTCACCCATCCGGCAGCCCTATGCTCCGAAGCCTGTCAGCCCTTGTTCTCATGCTCGCGCTGTCGAGTTGCGGCGCACCGGAACGACCGGGTCCGCTGGATCCGGGGCTGGCGTACCGCCCGAACGTCCTGTGGATCGTGACGGAGGACATGGGACCGGATATCCCGGCGTACGGCGACTCGACGATCGTCACCCCCGGCCTGGACCGTCTCGCCCGGGACGGGATCCGGTTCACCCGCTTCTTTGCGTCGGCCCCCGTATGCGCCCCGGCGCGTGCGTCCATCGCCACGGGCCTCTACCCGACACGGATGGCGGCGCAGCACATGCGGACGACGACGGACTGGGAGCCGTGGACGGGTGTACCGGCCTACGAGGCCATGCCTCCACCGGGCATCCGCATGCTGTCGGAGCACTTCCGCATGGCGGGCTACTACGCGTCGAACAATGCGAAGGAGGACTACCAGTTCACGAAGCCCGTGACCGCCTGGGACGAGAGCAGCACCGAGGCCGGATGGTGGAAGCGGGATCCGGGACAGCCTTTCTATTCGGTATTCAACATCTTTGCGACCCACGAATCGCAGATCTGGGCCCGTTCGGACGACAGTCTCTGGGTACCGGTGGACCTGGAGGTCACCGTGCCGCCCTATCTGCCGGATACGGACTCCGCGCGACGCGACGTCCGCATCATGTACTCGAACATCCTCCGGATGGACGCGGAGGTGGGCCGCATCCTGGACCGGCTGGAAGCGGACGGGCTTGCCGACAGCACGATCGTCGTGTGGTTCCCGGATCACGGCGGTCCATTTCCCCGGCAGAAGAGGTCGCTCACCGACGCCGGCCTGCACGTCCCGATGTTCGTCCGCTTTCCGAACGGCTGGCGGGCCGGCACCTCCGACGGGCGGCTCATCAGCTTCGTGGACCTGGCGCCGACCATGCTTTCCCTGGCCGGAATCCCACCCCCCGGTGGGCTGGACGGGCGGGCGGCCTTCGGGCGCTTTGCCGTCACCGAACCGCGGCGGGTCGTGTACGCCTCGGCGGACCGGTTCGACACGGCCTACGACGGGGTTCGCGCCGTCCGGGACGAGAGGTTCAAGTACCTGCGCCACCTGTACCCGGACAGCTCGTACTTCGTCGACGTGCCGTACAGGCGTCAGCAGCCCATCATGCGCGAATTGCTCCGCCTGCGTGGCGCGGGTCTTCTGACCGAGGCCCAGGCGCTGTGGTTCAGGACTACCCGCCCCCCCGAGGAGTTGTTCGACACGGATGCGGACCCCTTCGAGCTGCACGACATCGCCCCGGATCCGGCCTTCGCGGGAAAGCTCGCCGAACTCCGCGACGAGGCGGATGCCTGGATGCGCTCGACCGGCGATCCCGGAACGCTTCCCGAGAGGGACCTGCTCGCCGCGCTGTGGCCGGACGGTACGCAGCCCGTGACCGCGCCGCCGCAGGCGACCTTCGTCGACGGCCTCGCGAGCCTTGCCTCGGCGACCGACGGAGCCTCGATCGGGTACCAGGTGCTGGCCCCGGAGGCCCGGCCCGGGTCTCGCTGGCAGGTGTACGTCGCGCCGGTCCGGATTCCGGCCCACCATTCGCTCGCGGCGATCGCCCACCGCATCGGATTCCTCCCCAGTGACACGGTGACCGTGCGGACGCCCTAGCCCCGGAATCGTCAGGGTTGTCCGTAGTACGCGTCAGGGCCGTGCTTCCGGCCGAAGTGGCGATCGACGAGCGTGGACTTGAGTGACCGGGCTCCGGGCTCCAGCGATTCCGTGAGCCAGGCCATGCGAGCGATCTCCTCGAGCATGGCGCTGTGGTAGACCGCCGCAGGTCCCGTGGGGCCCCAGGTGAAGGGACCGTGTCCCCCGACGAGCACCATCTGGACGTCCTCCGGGGCGAGTCCCTCATCGAGGAAGGTCTCCACGATCAGTCGACCGGTCTCGGCCTCGTAGTCGCCCAGAATGCGGTCGTCCTCCATGATCGGCGTACACGGGACCGGCGTGGGCAGATGATCCGCGTGCGTCGTGCCGTACACGGGAATCGCCCGGAGCGCCTGCGCCCACGCCACCGCGTACGTCGAGTGCGTGTGCGCTATGGCGCCCACGTTCACGAACTCGCGGTAGAGCACCGCGTGCGTCGGCGTGTCGGACGACGGGCGCATGGACCCGGCCACGACGCGTCCGTCGAGGTCGACGACCACGAGATCGTCGGCGAGAAGGGATTCGTAGGGAACGCCGCTGGGCTTGATCGCGAAGACGCCGCGTTCACGGTCCAACACGCTCACGTTGCCGAAACTGAACGTGACCAGGCCGTGGTGTGGCAGGGACCGGTTGGCCTCCCACGCGGCAACACGGATGTCGTGAAATGTGTCCATGGCCTCCGGGTGGCTGTGGCAACTGAAGCGTTTCAGGCTTTACTTCAATGTAGCGGCAGGGCCCGGCCGTGCCAAGCAGGCCGGAGCCGGTATGCCCTGTCGGATTCCACCCGTCACATCCCGCAGTCGCCGTGATGCCCGTCGCACGTCGGACCGCCCTGATTCTCGCGGCACTGGTACTCGGTGCCTGTGCCGAGACACCAGATTCCGGACCCATGGCCGTCTCCTCTGAACCCTTCGGATCCCTTCCCGACGGTCGGGAAGCCACCCTCTATACGCTGGTCAACGCCCGCGGCACGACCATGCGGGTCACGGACTACGGCGGCATCATCACGGAACTGCATGTCGCCGACCGCAACGGGGATCTCGGCGACGTGGTCATCGGTCACGCCACGCTGTCGGAATACCTCGTCGACAACCCGTACTTCGGTGCCCTCATCGGACGGTACGGCAATCGCATCGGGGGCGCCTCGTTCGAGCTGGACGGTGAGACCTTCACCCTGGCGAAGAACGACGGAGATAACACACTGCACGGGGGCGTCTTCGGCTTCGACCGGCAGCTCTGGACGGCAAAGCCCGTTGACAGCGAAGATGGAGTCGGGCTCGTCCTCACCTACCTGAGCCCCGACGGCGAGGAGGGCTTCCCGGGAAGCCTGGCCGTCGAGGTCATCTACCTGCTCACCCACGACGACCGGCTGGTCTTCGACTATACGGCGACCACCGACCGGGCCACGCCCGTCAACCTGACCCAGCATTCGTATTTCAACCTGGCCGGGTCGGGGCCCATCCTGCATCACGAGCTCATGCTCGCGGCTTCGGCCTACACGCCGGTAGGCCCCGCGCTCATCCCGACCGGCGAAATCGCTCCCGTTGAAGGCACGCCCTTCGATTTCCGCACGTCGACTCCCATCGGCGAGCGGATCGGAGACGCCCACGAACAGATCGTATTCGGACGCGGATACGATCACAACTGGGTCCTCGACGGCGAGTCGGACTCGCTCAGACTCGCCGCCCGCGTCTACGAGCCGGTCTCCGGGCGCCTGATGGAGATCGCCACCACCGAACCCGGCATCCAGTTCTACTCGGGCAACTTCCTGGACGGATCCCTCACGGGAAAGGACGGACAGCCGATCGGGCATCGGACGGGGTTCTGCCTGGAGACGCAGCACTTCCCGGATTCTCCCAACCGTCCCGAGTTCCCATCGACGACCCTACGCCCGGGCCAGATCTATCGAACGCGGACCGTCTACGCGTTCTCCGTAGTCGAATGACCAGGTACCGGACGCTCGCCCTGGTCGTCCTCTTCGCCCTCGGAGCGTCCCCGACGGGGGCGCAACCGTGGACGGCCTCCAACGCCCGCCTGGCCGTGACCCCGGCGGTCGAGCCCGCCGTGCGCGGTTTCCCCCTGGACGCGGTACGACTTCTCGAGGGCCCGTTCCTTGACGCGATGCACCGGGACGCCGCCTACATCCTGTCGCTGGATCCCGACCGGCTTCTGTCGGGCTTCTATTCGGAGTCCGGTCTCGAGCCCAGGGCGCTGCCCTATGCCGGATGGGAGACCGAAGGACTCGGAGGGCACACGCTGGGGCACTGGATGTCCGCGGCCGCCATGCTGTACGCGGCCACCGGCAACGAGGACGTCCGGGCGCGGCTGGCGTACGTCGTCGACGAACTGGAGGCCATCCAGGCGGCGAACGGGGACGGCTACGCGTCGGCTATCCCCGGCGGACCTGCCCTGTGGGCCCGGATCCGCGCGGGGGAGATCGAGGCCTCCGGATTCCGCCTGAATGGCGTGTGGGCGCCGTGGTACACCCTGCACAAGCAGTTCGCCGGGCTCCTGGAAGCGTACTGGAGCGCCGGGCTGGACGGCGCGCTCGACGTCGCCCGTGCGCTCGCCGACTGGGCCGAGGCCACGACGGCGGACCTGGATCCCGCAGAGTGGCAGCGGATGCTGGCCTGCGAGCACGGCGGAATGAACGAGGTCCTCGCCGACCTGTACGCGGTCTCGGGGGACCGCCGCTACCTCGAGCTCTCCCGGAAATTCCACCACGACGCCGTGCTCGGACCGATGGCCCGGCGCATTCCGAATCTCCAGGGCCTGCACGGCAACACGCAGATCCCCAAGGTCATCGGCCTCGCGAGGCAGTACGACCTGATCGGTGACGATTCGCTCCGCACGGTGGCCGAGTTCTTCTGGGAGCAGGTCGTCCTCGACCATACGTACGTGATCGGCGGCAACACCATGGGCGAGCACTTCGGAGAGCCGGGGAAGCTCGCCGACCGCCTCGACGCCTCGACGGCCGAGACCTGCAACACCTACAACATGCTCCGGCTCACGCGCCACCTGTTCACGCTGGAGCCGAGGGTCCGGTATGCCGATTTCTACGAGCGGGCGCTCTACAACCACATCCTGGCGTCCCAGGACCCGGCCACCGGCATGTTCACGTATTTCATGTCACTCAGGCCGGGCCACTTCAAGACCTACTCGACGCCCGAGGAGTCCTTCTGGTGCTGCGTGGGCTCGGGGATGGAGAACCACGTCCGGTACGGGGAGAGCATCTGGTTCGAGTCCGCCGACGCGCTCTATGCGGTCCTCTTCGTCCACTCGGAGCTCGACTGGCGCAGGATGGGGGTCCGGGTCCGGCAGGAGACGCGGTTCCCCGACGAGCCGGTTACGCGGTTCGTCGTTTCGGTGGAGCACCCGACCGCCTTCACGCTCCAGGTGCGGCACCCGTCCTGGGCCGACGGGCCGCTCGGTGTCCGACTGAACGGTGAGCCCCTCGATGGCGTCTCGGAGCCGGGCTCGTTCCTTCCGATCGAGCGCACCTGGTCGGACGGCGACACGCTCGAGGTCCGCTTCCCGATGGATCTGAGGGCCGAGGCCATGCCCGACCGACCATCCCGCATCGCCCTGCTCTACGGCCCGATCGTCCTTGCCGGCGGCCTGGGCACCCGGGACATGCCCGAGGGCGGCGCCTACGCCGCCTCCGACACGCGCTACGTGAAGGAGCCGGTTCCGGACATCCCGGTCCTGATGACCGCCGATCCCGATCCACGGAGCTGGGTGCGGCCGCTCGCCGGAGACCCCCTCGTCTTTCACACCGTGGGCGTGGGCCGTCCGTACGACGTCGTCCTCAAACCGTTCTTCCGTACGCACCACGAGCGATACTCGGTGTACTGGGACGTCGTCCCGCCGAGCCGGATGGAGGAGGACGGGCGGTGAAGCGCACCACCATCAGCGACGTGGCCGAACGTGCCGGCGTGTCCATCGCCACCGTGTCGGGCGTTCTGAACGGCAAGACCGGCGTGCGGGAGAGCACCAGGGCCCGGGTCCAGGCAGCCATCGACGCCATGGGGTACCGTCCGGTGGAGGCCGCTCGACGCCGACTGCAGCGACCGGGCGAGCGGACCCTTGCGCTCATCGTCAAGGAGATCCACAACCCGTACTTCGCCGATATCGTGATCGGCGCGCAGGAGGCGGCACGGGAGCGGGGCTTCCACGTCGTGGTCATGAGCTCGGAACAGGACGTGGACCTGGAACGCGATGCGGTGCGCTCGCTCGCGGCCCGCGATGTGGACGGCTTCATCATCAATCCTCTGCTCGACGACGGCGCCGACCTGTCCCACCTGTTTGCGCTCACGCATCGCAACGTGCCGTTCGTGCTGCTGGAGGGACTGCGCGGCATCCTTCAGACCACGCTCGTGGACGTCGACAACGTGGGCGCCGCCCGAGAGGCCACGAGGCACGTGATCGACCTGGGGCACGAGCGGATCGCCCATCTCGCCGGTCCCGAGTACTCCATGCATGCCGCCGAGCGGCTGGAGGGCGTGCGGCGCGCCTTCAGCGAGTTGCGCCGCGACCTGCCGGACCGGATGGTGGTTCACGCCGGGGCCTCCGTGGAGGACGGGTACCGGGCCGGGCTCGATCTGTTCGGACCCGGTCGGAGCGGACTTCCGACGGCCGTCACGTGCTACAACGACCTCGTAGCCATCGGTCTCATGGGCGCCCTGTCGCACCGGGGCCTTCGCGTGCCGGAGGATGTCTCGGTCGTCGGATATGACGACATCCGCATGGCCGCGTACCTGCCCGTGCCGCTCACCACGGTCCACGTACCCAAGCGGGACATGGGCCGGCTGGCCGCCGAGTTGCTGATCGAGCAGCTCGATTCCGCCCATCCGCCGCGCGCCGAGCGCGTGCGGCTCCCGGCTTCTCTCGTGGTCAGGGCTTCGACTGCGCCGCCCCGGGCCGCGCTTACCGGCTGAGGAGCACGCCATTCACCATCATTCATTCGGAGCACCCGTGAAGAAGAACATCAAACCCGTCACGCTCGGCGTGATCATCGGCAACCGGGGCTTCTTCCCCGCCCACCTGTGCTCGGACGGACGGTCGCAGATCCTGGCCGCGCTCGAGCGAGCGGGCATCCGGGCCGTGATCGTGGAGGCGGATGCGACGAACAACGGCGCCATCGAGAGCCTGGACGAGTCGCGCCTCTGCGCGGACCTGTTCAAGAAGCACCGCGAAGAGATCGACGGAGTCCTGGTCACACTGCCGAATTTCGGGGACGAGCGGGCCATCGCGAACACGCTTCGATTCGCGAACCTGGACGTGCCGGTGCTCATCCACGCCTTCCGCGACGCCTCCGACGCCATGTCCATCGCCCACCGGCGGGACAGCTTCTGCGGCAAGATGTCCGCGTGCAACAACCTGCGGCAGTACGGCATCCCGTTCTCGCTCACCAGCGAGCACACCATGGATCCGCACTCCGACGAGTTCCATGCCGATCTCGTGCAGTTCGCGGCGACGTGCCGCGTCGTGGGGTCGGTCCGCGGGGCGCGGTTCGGCCAGATCGGCGCCCGTCCGGCGGCCTTCAACACGGTCAGGTTCAGCGAGAAGCTGCTCGAGCGCACGGGCATCACGGTCGAGACCCTCGACCTGTCCGAGCTCCTGGGCTGGATCCGCGGGATGACTGACGACGAGGCCCAGGTCAAGGCGAAGGTCG
>JAHEEH010000311.1 GCA_024640835.1 Bacteroidota bacterium | reverse complement strand
GTGTAGTTCACTCCTCCATGCACGCGGGCAATCCCCCAGGGTGTCTCCTGGCCCGTGCTGCCTCCGCCTCCGCCACCGCCGCCCGGTTTGCCGCGGTCGATCGACACGTCGTTCCCTTCGATCTCGATCGGACTCAGCTGGATGAACCGGTCCGGCTCCACGTAGGCAACCCGTGGGTCAGTCCTGAGACGGGCAACCTCTCCGTCTCCGAGGGGCGCTGCAAAGCCGACGAGTGCCTTGCCGTACTCGTGGTAGGTTTCCGCCCGGTAGTCGTCGGCGACCTCGCCGACGAACTGCGCGATGTTCTTGCCGGCGACGGCTTCGGGCTTGAGCACGACGATGAACTTGCCGGGAATGACGGCGCCGTTCTCGACGGTCCTGTCGAACGTCTCGGGGCCGTTGCTATCGGTGAGGGCTGACTGGTCGCACGCCGACATGAGGAGTACGAGCAGCGTGGCCGCAAGCAGTGCGCGGCTTGAGTGTGGATTCATGGCTGGGTGTATGTTGTGAGTCCCGGATTGCCGCCCGGCGTTCGATAGGCCTCATCGTCCGCGAGGGGGTATGTCGAGCGGCGCCCTCTCGAGATTTTCGGAGGCAGAGAAATTGTGAAGGATCGGGGAAGTTCCGGCCCGGTTTGCCGAAAGGGGCGTGCGCCCGCACGGACCACGGTTTGGAAGGGGGGTACCAAGCCGGATGGTTACCGTGCGGACGCCACGAGCCCATCCTTCTTAAACGTCAGGATTCGGTATCTTCGCGTTTTCGCAGCTCCCGGACCAGAGGCTTTGGCCAAACCCGACGATACCGGCACTCCTTCCGCGTCCAGCGAACAGGATCGCGCACTGGTGGAAGCGGCACTGTCCGGAAAGCAATCAGCATACCAGGAGCTGCTGGAGAAATACCGCGGTGCCCTCACGCGGCACATCCAGCGGATGGTCAGAAGCCCCGAGGATATCGACGACCTGGTCCAGGAGTGCTTCATCAAGGCTTTTTCGGCTCTCGGGTCCTACTCGGCCGACTACGCGTTCTCCACGTGGCTCTACAAGATCGCCACGAACCATACCATCGATTTCCTCAGAAGGAAACGCCTTTCCACGTTCTCGATCGACAGGCCGGTGAAGACCAAGGACGGCGAGATCGAGTACGAGCTGCCCGACACGACCTACCGTCCCGACCGTCACATCGTCGACGACCAGCGTCGCGAGCTGATCCAGGAGGCGATCGACCATCTCCCGGCGAAGTACCACCGGGTGATCGTCATGCGACACCAGCAGGAAATGTCGTACGAGGAGATCGCGCTGGAGCTTGACCTTCCACTGGGTACCGTCAAGGCGCACATCTTCCGGGCGCGCGCCCTGCTGTACAAGTACCTCCGGGACAAGCGGGATACACTGTGAGCCCGGCCGATGTCGCCCGGAACCCGAACAACCGAGGCGCCCGCGCGGTGCTGACCCCATGATCGACCGATACACGCTTCCCGAGATGGCGGCGCTCTGGAGCGAGGAGGCCCAGTTCCAGGCCTGGCTCGACGTGGAACTGGCGGCATGCGCCGCATGGTCCGAGCTCGGCGTGATCCCCCGGGAGGACGTGGAGCTGCTGTACGAGCGGGCGACCTTCGACGTGGACCGCATCCACGAGATCGAGGAGACGACCCGCCACGACGTGGTGGCCTTCACGCGGGCCGTGAGCGAGTCGCTGGGAGAGGAGCGGAAGTGGGTGCACTACGGGCTCACCTCCTCGGACGTCGTGGACACCGCGTGGTCGCTGCGCCTGGTCAAGGCCAACGGCCTTCTGCTGGAGCGCATGGACCGCATGATCGAGGTGCTCGCCCGCCGGGCCCGGGAGCATCGGCACACCCTCATGATGGGCCGCACGCACGGCGTGCATGCCGAGCCGACGACCTTCGGGCTCAAGCTCGCCCTGTGGTACTCGGAGATGCAGCGCAACCGGGTGCGATTCCTGGCGGCGGCCGAGGGAGTCCGGGTCGGGAAGCTGTCGGGCGCCGTGGGCACGTTCGCCCACGTACCGACGGACATCGAGCGCATCACCTGCGAACGGCTGAACCTGGTGCCGGCGCCGATCTCGACGCAGGTGCTGCAGCGCGACCGCCATGCCCATTACATGGCGGTGCTGGCCCTGGTCGGGGCAACCCTCGAGAAGATCGCCGTCGAGATTCGCGGGCTTCAGAAGAGCGAGGTCCGCGAGGTGGAGGAGGCCTTCCGAAAGGGGCAGAAGGGTTCGAGTGCCATGCCGCACAAGCGCAATCCCGTGGGTTCGGAGAACGTGACCGGGTGCGCCCGGCTGCTTCGGGGCTACATGGTGTCGGCTTTCGAGAACGTGCCGCTGTGGCACGAGCGGGACATCTCGCATTCGTCCGTGGAACGGGTGATCCTTCCGGACGCCACGACCGTCCTGCACTACGCGCTGGACCGCATGGCCGGGATCGTCGAGAACCTCACGGTCTATCCGGAGACGATGAGGGGCAACCTCGAGCGGACGTTCGGGCTGTACAACAGCCAGCGGCTGCTGAACGCGCTCATCGACCACGGCCTGAACCGGGAAACGGCGTACGACATGGTTCAGCCCCGTGCGATGCAGGCGTGGGAGGAGCAACGCTCCTTCCTGGACATCGTGCTGGCGGCGCCGGAGATCAGGGAGCACCTTTCCGAGGAGGCGATCCGCGATTCGTTCGATCCGGAGTTCCACCTCCAGCGGGTGGACGAGATCTTCGGCCGCGTGGGGCTGGGCTGACCCGACCGGTCAGGGCTCCGGGCGACGCACGAACGTGACGAAGCGGAAGCCCACGTGCGCTTCCGTTTCCCGTATTTCGTACACCGGCCCGACCAGGTGCTCGTACGCAGGGAAGAAGACGTCCCCCTCGTGGTCCCCGTCCACCAGCGTCAGTTCCATGCGGTCGGCGATCGGCAGGAAATGCCTGTAGATCGAGGCCCCTCCCCCGATGAACAGGCGTCCGGCGCCGGCGACCGCGGCCATTGCCGCATCCACCGAGTCGTACACCTCGATGCCCTCGGGTGCCTCGTACCGCGCCGATCCCGACACGACGATGTTGCGTCGTCCGGGCAGCGGTCCACCGAACTGCTCGACGAGCGACTGGAACGTGCGTCTTCCCATCAGCAGCGGATGCCCGAGCGTCAACCGCTTGAACCGCTTCAGGTCCTCCGGAATGTGCCAGGGCAGGTGCAGGCCGCGTCCGATCACCCGGTCCTTCGCGCCGACCGCCGCGATGATCACGATTTCCGGCTTCATACCGCCACGGGCGCTTTGATGGTCGGGTGGAAGCGGTAGTCGACGAGCGCGAAGTCGTCGAACTCGTACTCGAAGATCGACGGAGGGCGGCGCCTCATCTCGAGCCGCGGCAGCGGATACGGTTCGCGGGACAGCTGCTCGTCCACCTGGTCCAGGTGGTTCAGGTACAGGTGGGCGTCGCCGATCGTGTAGACGAGCTCTCCCGGATCGAGGTCGCACTGCTGCGCCACCATGTGGGTGAG
>JAHEEH010000310.1:1655-3507 GCA_024640835.1 Bacteroidota bacterium | reverse complement strand
CCGGAACGCTCCAGGTCACGTGGCGATCGTGGGAGGCGGCTTTCTCGGCCTGGAGCTGGCGACCCTCCTGAAGAATCGGGGGCAGAGAGTGACCGTGCTCGCCCCCGGCGGCCCTCTTGGCGGGCACCTCGAAGCCTCGATGGTGGATCGGCTGGACGAGATCCTGGCACGATTCGGGATATCGGTGCGGCGCGAGCGGGCCGTCTCGGTGAAGCGGCCGGGCCTTGGGCCCCGGATCATGGTCAAGACCGACCGCCTGGAACTGGTGGGAGCGCACATGGTGATCTTCGCGGCGGGGATCGACCCCGTGGCGGGGCTCGGCGGTACATCGATTCGCAGAACCGCAGCCGGGACCTACGCGGTGGACGCTTCCATGCGGACCAGCGCCCGGAACGTGTTCGCCTGTGGTGACTGCGTATCCGTGCCCTCCCTTCCGGATGGACGTTCCCGCTGGCTGCCCCTCTCGCCCGTCGCCTTTCGCGGAGCCCGGATCGCCGGGTACAACGCTGCCCGGAGAGGGAGGGCCCCTACGAGGTCGCTCCCGCCTCCCGCAGGATCGTACACGGCGCGCGTGGCCGACGTGGAGGTCGCCTGCGTCGGCCTTACCGTGGATGCCGCGCGGCAGGCCGGATTTGCCGCGGACCACGCCGAGATCCGAAGCGTGACGGCCTCCTCGCTGCACGAGCATTCCCGCCCCGTCTTCGTCGACCTGGTCTTCGACCGTCCCGCCGGCAGACTCCTCGGCGCCCAGATCATCGGGGCGCAGGGGGCCGCACTGAGGATCGACGTCGTCGCGGCCGTCATGGCGCAGGGCGGAACGGTGACGGATCTCTACGAGGTCGACTTTGCCTATGCACCCCCCGTTGCCCCGAGCTTCGATCCCCTGATGGTGGCGGCGAGGGAGGCACAAAAGCAACTCGGTCGGCGTTAGCGCGCGAAACCCAGCCACCATGCCCAGACCCGATCGGCCGCACCGCGACAACAGGCGCCCAGGCGGCTCCGGAGGCCGTCCGCGTGCGGGGGGACCGGGAAGGGGACGACGTCCCGGCGGACCACCGCGCCAAGACGGCTCCCGGGTCGAGGCCGTCCGTCAACTGCTCCGCGTCGAGGCCGACCAGGCCTTCGTGGGTCGCATGCGGTCATCGGGGCAGGAGGCCGATGAGGCCGTGGATCGCCGGGTGACCGACTATGTCGCGGGGGTGACCCGTTGGAGGCGCTGGCTCGATCATCTCCTGGGTGAGGTCTATCGCGGCCGGCTGGAAGACCTGGAACCACCCCTGCGGCAGATCTTCCGGATAGGGGCGTACGACCTGGTCATCCGCGGCGTGGCCGTGCACGCGGCGATCGACGAGGCGGTGGAGGCAGCCGGCTCGGTGGTTCGGCCCGAGGCGACCGGCGTCACGAATGCCGTTCTTCGGGCGCTTTCACGTCTGGATCTCGAATCCGTGAAGGTGGAATCGGAGGATCCTGCCGAGCGACTGGCGGTCCGCTGGTCGCACCCGACCTGGCTCGTACGGCGATGGCTGGACCGGTATGGAGAGACGGATACCGTGAAGCTGCTGCAGCGCAACAACCAGGCTCCGATCCATGGCCTGCGCATCGACGGGCCGTCTGCGGCCAGGGCTGGCTTTCGCGATATGCTCAAGGAGGCGCGAATCGACTGGGAGCCTTCGGCTTACCTCGATGACTTTGTTCGCATTATCAGACTCCAGCCGGTGATCCGGGCCAAGTGGATCCAGCGCGGATACTGCACGGTGCAGGATGAAAGCACCGCCCTCGTCGTGCGCGCCCTGGATCCCCAGCCGGGAGAGTCGATCGTGGACGCATGTGCGGCGCCCGGTGGGAAGTCGCT
>JAHEEH010000310.1:0-1645 GCA_024640835.1 Bacteroidota bacterium | reverse complement strand
CCGGCCGATCGCGTGCTGCTGGACGCCCCGTGCTCGGGGCTGGGCGTGATGTCGCGCAGGGCGGATCTCCGATGGCGCCGGACGCCGGAATCGATCGGGGAGCTCGTGGCACTTCAGGATACCCTGCTCGACGCGGCCGCGCTGGTGGTGCGCCCCGGGGGACTGCTGGTATACGCCACGTGCACCACCGAACCTGAGGAGAACACGGAGCGCGTCCAGGCCTTCCTGCTTCGCCATCCGGAATTCAGCCCGGAACCCGTGGGCGATTCCGTTCCGGCGTCCCTGGTGGATCCTGACGGGTGTCTGCTCACGCTGCCTTTCCGGGACGATATCGACGGTGCGTTCGCGGCGAGACTGCGGCGCGCCCGATAGCGCGGGGACAATGGGCTGCCCCGAGAAACCCGAGCGAGCCTTTCGCATTCGCGAGAGCGTGCCGATCGCCAGAGAACCGTCCGCCGTCATGAGATTCCCTTTCCGGGTTGTCGCTGTCGTCTGCATCGGCCTCGTGCTGCTCGTCGCACCGGCCCGGGCGCAGCGCGTGGCCAAGTACGGTGCAGACTTCCTGGCCGGCGGAGTGGGCGCGCGCGCGCTGGCCATGGGTGGGGCGCACGTGGGCATGACGTCGGACGTCCACGCGGTGTACTGGAATCCGGCAGGTCTCCAGTCGATGGAGTCCGCGGAGGTTGCGTACATGCACGCGGAGCGGTTCTCGGGCATCGTCTCGTTCGACTATGCGGCGATCGCCTATCCCCTGACCTCGCGATCCACCGTGGCCGTCGCCTATTTCCGCAGCGGCGTGAACGACATCAAGAACACGCTCGACGCGTGGGATCCCGAGCGGGATCAGCCGCGACCGAATCCCGACCAGTACGTCACGACCTTCTCCGCGGCCGATCATGCCCTGTTCGTCGGGTATTCCCGGGCGCTTGGCCGCGGAACGGATCTTGGAGTGACGGCCAAGATCATCCGGCGGAAGATCGGGGAGTTTGCCGGTGCCTGGGGTTATTCTTTTGATGTCGGAGTCCGGTACGAGCGTGGTCCCCTGGTGCTGGGCGTCGTCGTACAGGACGCCACGACAATGCTGCAGAGCTGGAGCGTGGACGCGGATCTGCTCGCGCCCATTCGTGACGTGTTCGGGGACGAGCTCCCCTCGGGCGGCACGGAGCTCGTTCTGCCGGTGCTGAGGCTGGGGAGCGCCTACGGGTGGACGGTGCCGGGTGGTCAGCTCGCGGTAGCGCTCGATCTGGACCTGTCGTTCGATGGCCAGTCTGCGAACGTCCTCGACGTGGGCGGCGGCGCCGTCGCGTTCCATCCGAGATTCGGCTTCGAATACTCGTTTCGGGACGTCGTCGCCCTGCGCGGAGGCATAGCGCGCGTCCTGTCGACCGAGCGTGAGGGCATCGATCTGACACCGGCGGTCGGCACCGGGCTCCGACTCGGACGGATCGAGATCGACTACGGGTTCGGTGACTTCTCGGGGCTCGTTTCGGAGCTCGGATACTCGCATCGGGTATCGGTGGCCTTCGACCTGGGGCGCCCACGACCGGAGACCCCCTGACGCCTTGCTTGCGCTCTCTTTGAGCCCGGTGTATCTACGTCGGGCAAAGCTGCCGGCCACATGACGATCGACCTCCGACGAGAAACC
>JAHEEH010000309.1 GCA_024640835.1 Bacteroidota bacterium | reverse complement strand
GCTCGAGTCCGATACCGAAGCCCGAGTGCGGCACCGACCCGAAGCGGCGCAGATCGAAGTACCAGTCGAACGCCTCCTCCGGCAGCCCGTGGACGCGCACCTGCTCGCGCAGGAAGGCCAGGTCCGTCGCGCGCTCTCCTCCACCCACGATCTCGCCGTATCCCTCCGGGGCGAGCACGTCCATGCCCAGGGCGAGCCGGTCATCGGCGGGATCGCGCTTCATGTAGAAGGCCTTGAAGTGGTGGGGGAACCGGTGGACGATGATCGGGCGATCGAAGTGCCACGTGACGACGGTCTCGTCGCTTCCACCGAAATCGTTGCCCCACTCGAAATTGCGGGCAGACGTCTTCCACTGCGGCATGTACCTCTGCTCTTCCTCGATCTCCGCAAGCCGCTGGTTGATGCGGATCTCCCGGGCGTCCAGGCGCCGCTTCTCGGCCTTCCTGGCCTGACCGTACGCCTTGCGACCCGCCTCGAGCTCCGCCTTCAGTGCTTCCGATTCCTCGTTCGCCGCCGCGATGCGCTCGTCCATCATGCGGGCGGTCTCGTCGCTTCGCAGGATCTCGACGGCCTCGTCGTATGTGACCCGGGGGAACGGACCCTCCACGCGGCGCAGCGGCTCCACGTCGCGCTCGAGAATCGACAGTTCCTCCGCGTGCCCGGAGAGGACGTCGCCGACGAGCCTCACGAGCAGGGACTCGGCGAGCTCCATGTTCATGTCGAGGTCGTAGAACGCCATCTCCGGCTCGATCATCCAGAACTCGGTGAGGTGGCGCCGGGTCTTGGACTTCTCGGCGCGGAAGGTGGGGCCGAACGTGTAGATCTTGCCCATGGCCATGGCCATGGCTTCGCCGTGGAGCTGGCCCGACTGGGTCAGGTAGGCCGGACGGCCGAAGTAATCGATGGAGAACAGCGTCGACGTCCCCTCTACCGCGTTCCCGGTCAGAATGGGCGCGTCCATCTGGACGAATCCCTGCTCCTGGAAGAACTGGTGCATCGAGAAGATGACCCGGTTCCGGATGCGCATCACCGCCCATTGCCGGCGGCTGCGCAACCACAGGTGCCGATTGTTCATCAGGAACTCGACCCCGTGCTCCTTCGGCGAGATCGGGTATTCCTCCGCCAGGCTGATGAGCTCCACCGCGGAAACCTGGATTTCGAAGCCGCCCACCTGGCGCTCGTCCTGCCGCACCGTTCCCGTGATCGAAACGGCACTCTCCTGCGTCGCCGTCGTGGCGGCGGCCCAGGAGTCCGCGTCGACCCCGCTCTCCGGCACCACGCACTGGACGAGGCCGGTCCCGTCGCGGACGACGAGGAAGACCAGCCCCTTCGATTCCCGCTTGTTGTACAGCCAGCCCTTCAGGGTGACCTCGCCGGCCTCGTGGCCCGCGAGATCCCGGACGTAGACGAAGTCGACCGACATCAGCGCCTCAGTTCCTCCATCCAGTTCGCCAGCTTCCGTTCCCCCGCCACGCTCGAATGAATGAGCTCGAAGAGTCCGAAGTTGGTGCGGTCCGCGAACACGAAGATGGCCTGGCCCTCGCCGGGAATGTTGTTGTACTCCCAGATCTCGTACGGGGAGGTATCACGATCCATCAGGTGCGGATCGAACCGGGACGGGGGTCCGTACTTGATGATGGTGCGGCCGCGATCGGTCTCCCATCCCTCGTTGAAGGTGGACGTGTACCGGTCGTTTGCGTACTGCAGCCGCTGATAGAAGTCCTCCTGGAACTCGTTGACGGCCGTCGAGGGAACCGGGTCGCGCTTCCTCCAGAACTCCATCAGGAATCGCCGGCGCTCGTCCAGGTCCTCGATGTCGTTCATGCGCCGGCGTTCGGTCGCCGTCGCGATGATCTCGATATGCTTCCGCGCCTATTCGACCTGCTCCTCCGTCATCGTCGCGTACTGGCTCGTCTCGAACTCGGCCTCCACCGCGACGACCGGCGCCCGCTCCACGTCCGGATTGTAGACGAAGAACCGCCGGGAGCGCTCGACCAGCGACTCGTTGTCCGAGTTGAGGAGCGCGATCCGGAGAAAATAGGAGCCGCTCGGGAGCGTGCTGACGTCGAACGATCCCACGAGGACGTCGGGCGACCGCAGCGGCCGCGTCGAGCGACGCTGGTAGTCCGGGAGCGGCTGCGGAAGATTCACCTCCGACAGGTAGGCGAGCACGGTGTACGCGGTCTCCGCGGGAGACAGGACCGCCAGATTGTACGCCTCCGTGTAGTAGTACACGTGCGGGAGGCCTACGCCGAAGAGCTGGTTCGCGTTGGGACGCACGACGAGCCCGCTCTTGTAGAACGCCTCGTCCCGGTCGCGCGCACGACGCACTTCGGACGCGAGCGTCACGTCGGAAAGTCCCACCGTCCGGGTATCCGAGTAGTCCGGAACGACGATTTCACGCCGGAGGGAGAGCGACAGCCGACCGATCGACGGGTCTTCCGGAACGTTCACCACGACCTCGTACTCGCCGGGCGGAACCGTGGCCCGGACCTGGTGCACGAACTGCTGTCCCTGTCTCACGCCGGACGTGTCCGCCAGCACGAACTGGAGATCGAGCGAATCGGACCAGACGGGATCGACCGGCGTGCCCTCGAGAACGGCGTCGGAGGCCCTCGCAATGGACAGGTCGACGGGCAGGATTGCCCGGAATCCGAGGCTGTCGGCCTCGAAGGTCAGCGAGGCCGCCTCGAAGGCCAGGTACATCTCGACGAGCGACGACTCGGAGTCGAACGCGAACGAGGAGTGATCCAGATCCAGCTGGATCACCTGTTGGGCCAGGGTGGCCCGCGCCGGAAGAATGGTCAGTGCCGCCAACAGCACGAACAGACGGAGGGCGCCCGGAATGGACCCGTGCGGGACGGGATACAGGATCCGCGACATGCCGTAACGATCGTTGGGAGTGTGAAGGGACGCTCTTGGGGGCGCACCCGGCGAGGATATACTCCTCCGGGGTCAAACGGGGTCCCCATCATCCCGAACGGTCACTTCAGCAGGGTCATCGTCCCCGTGGCCACGTGAGTGGTCGCGTTCGACCTCGCGGTGACACGATAAATGTAGATGCCCGAGGCGAGCGTCGATGCGTCCAGCGGGATCTGGCGACGCAGCCCGGCCGGCATCTCACGCGAGGGAACCGTGAGTACCACGCGACCCAGGAGATCCGTGACGTAGACCTCGACCTCCGCCGGCTCCGGCAGGTCGAACTGGACCGTGGTCGACGGATTGAACGGATTCGGGAAGTTTCCCCTCAGCATGAACACGTCGGGAAGCAGCCCCCCGTCATCCTTGGCCGTAACCATGCCCCTCACGAGGCTGATCGGCTCTGCTGACGCCACGATGTGCGCGCCGTCCGTGGTGAGTACCCCCACGTACACCGTCTGCGATCCACCCGAAGCGCCTCCTGCCAGCTCGTCGTACAACCCGGCCAGCCACTCGACGGTGAATGTCCGTCCATGGGGGCCGTCGTCGACCCATAACGGGACGCGTCTGTCGGTCAATCCCGGATCCACCCAG
>JAHEEH010000012.1 GCA_024640835.1 Bacteroidota bacterium | reverse complement strand
ACGAAGGCACGGATGCCGAACCCCGCCAGTTCGCGGCCGTAGCCCGAGTCCTTCACGCCGCCGAACGGAAGGCGCGGATCGCTCTTCACCATGCCGTTCACGAAGGCGCACCCCACCTGCATTCCGCGGGCAAACCGCTCGCCTCGTTCCGCGTCGGACGTGAAGACCGCCCCGCCGAGGCCGAACGGCGTGCGGTTGGCGAGCCGCAGGGCGTCGTCCGCATCCTCGGCCGGGACGACCGACGCCACCGGACCGAATATCTCCTCGCGGAACGCCACCGAATCCTCTCCCACCGCACCCAGCACCGTCGGCTCGTAGAAGTACCCGGGGCCCTCCCCCCGTCGCCCGCCGACCAGCACCTCCGCTCCGCCGCGCACCGCACGCTCCACCTGGTCCACCACCTCGACCAGCAGGTCCTCCCGCGCGAGAGGGCCGACGTCGGTCGCCGGATCCATGGGATCCCCTACCGAGAGCCTGCGGACCTCGTCGCAGAACCTCCGGGTGAACGGATCCAGAACGTTCCGCTCCACGATGAACCGCTTGGCGGCGATACAGCTCTGCCCGTTGTTCTGCATCCGGGCGGTCACGGCGATCCGGGCCGCTGCGTCCAGGTCCGCGTCGGCCAGCACCACGAACGGATCGGAGCCGCCGAGTTCCAGGACCGACGGCTTGATGCAGCGCCCGGCGGCCCCCGCGACGGCGCGACCGGCCCCGTCGCTCCCGGTGACCGTGGCGGCGCGCACCCGGTCGTCCTCGATGACCCGGGCCACCATGGAGGACGGGATGACCAGCGTCTGGAATTCGTCGTCGTCGAACCCGCCCGCTCGGAATATCTCCTCGATGGCGAGGGCGCAGCCCGAAACGTTCGATGCGTGCTTCAGCAGACCGACGTTGCCCGCCATGAGGGCCGGTGCCGCGAACCGGAAGACCTGCCAGAACGGGAAATTCCACGGCATCACGGCCAGCACGGGGCCGAGCGGCTCGAACGCCACGAAGCTTTTCCAGGCGTCCGTTTCGACGGGATCGTCCGCGAGCAGCGCGGGTGCCCGGTCCGCGTACCATCGGCACACCCAGGCGCATTTGCGGGCTTCCGCCAGGGCCTGCGAAACGGGCTTGCCCATTTCCGAGGTCATGAGCGCGGCCCATCGATCCGCCTCCTCCTCGAGCGCGTCGGCTACGCGGTGCATCTTCCCGGACCGGACCTCCATCGCCGTGACGCGATGCCGGGCGAATGCCCGGTCGGCGGCCTCGAGCCGCGTACGCAGGTCGGCCTCTTCGAGCACGGCATACCGGGCGATCTCGGACGCAGTGAAGGGATTGATGGAGCGGACGGTCATGGTCATTGCCTCCTTGCCGACGACCCGAGCATGCTAGCGCCTGCGCGAGTCGCATGAAAGCGGGGCTTCCCCCTCCACGGGGCCACGCCCCTCCCGTATCTTTCGCCCATGTTCGAATTCCTGCGCCGTTCGCTCTCCCGACTGCTTACGACCCGCCGTTCGCACGGCCTGTCCGCGGAGGATATCCGGCGGATCACGGGCGAGCCCGTCGAGCGCTTCGAGCTGTACGTGCAGGCCATGAAGCACCGCTCCATCCTGCGCGACGCCTCCGATCCGTCGGAGGACTCCAACGAGCGCCTCGAATTCCTGGGTGACGCGGTCCTGGGCCTCGTGACGGCCGAATACCTGTACCTGCGCTACCCGGACGAGGACGAGGGTTTTCTCACCCGGCTGCGGGCGAAACTCGTGAATGCCCGTGCACTGGCCATCCGGGCCGACGCCGTAGGACTTGGCCGACTCGTGCTCCTGTCGGACAACATGAAGCAGGCTCGCGGGCATTCGAACATGAACATCCTCTCCGACGCCATGGAGGCCCTCATCGGGGCGGTGTACCTGGACCAGGGTGCGGATGCGGCCCGGCGATTCGTGGAAAGCCGGCTTCTGGAGCCCCTCGACCTCGACTCGCTCGCCAGTCGGGAGGACAACCACAAGAGCCTGCTGCTCGAATACGCCCAGGCCAGGGGATGGCCCCAGCCCCGGTACGAGGTCGCGGGCGAGGAAGGGCCGGGGCACGATCGCGAGTTCACGGTCCACGTGGTGATCCGTGACGAGCCGCTCGGAGAAGGGACCGGCCCGAGCAAGAAGATCGCGGGACAGCGAGCCGCGGCGGCGGCGCTCCGCGCCCTCCGCAACGCCGACTGAGGACCCGCACCGTTTCAATCAAAATTGAACGATCCGCCAGGACATCGGCCGTCGGACGGCGTTCACAGGCACGAATCCTCCCGGAACTCCACCATGGCCCTCGATCTCCGTCCGACCGACCGTTTTGCCGACCGTCACATAGGCCCGTCCGCGGCGGACGTGGCCGCCATGCTGGCGCAGATCGGCGCGCCGTCGCTCGATGCCTTGACCGACCAGGCGGTGCCCGCTTCGATCCGTCTGCGCGAGCCCCTGCGTCTTCCCGCTCCCCGCAGCGAACGCGAGATGCTGGCCGACGCGCGGGCCATGGCCGACCTGAACCAGGAGTGGCTCACGGTCATCGGCATGGGCTACCACGCCACGGTGACGCCGCAGGTGATCCAGCGGGGCATTCTCGAGAATCCCAGCTGGTACACGCAGTACACGCCGTACCAGGCCGAAATCGCCCAGGGTCGACTGGAGGCCCTGCTGGTCTTCCAGACGGCAATCATGGACCTCACGGGGATGGACATCGCCAACGCGTCGCTGCTCGACGAGGGCACCGCTGCCGCGGAGGGCATGGCCATGCTGCACCGCGCGACGCGCGATGCGAAACGGGACACCTTCTTCGTGGACGACGCGTGCCATCCACAGACCCTGGCCGTGATCGAGACCCGTGCGGAGCCCCTGGGCATCCGGATCGTGACGGGGGATTACCTGGCATTCGTACCGGACGAGCGCACGTTCGGGGCCCTGGTGCAATACCCCACGACCGATGGCGGCGTCCGGGACTATGGACCGTTCTGCGAGCGCCTCCACACCGCCGGCGCGCACGTCGTGGTCGCCGCGGACCTGCTTTCGCTGACCCTGCTCCGGGCGCCGGGCGCGTTCGGGGCCGACGTGGTGGTCGGTTCGTCGCAACGCTTCGGCGTGCCGATGGGCTACGGCGGCCCGCACGCCGCGTACTTCGCCACGCGGGACGCCTTCAAGCGCAACCTGCCCGGACGCATCATCGGCGTTTCGGTGGACGTGGACGGCCATCCCGCCCTGCGCATGGCGCTGCAGACGCGGGAGCAGCACATCCGGCGCGACAAGGCGACCTCCAACATCTGCACGGCGCAGGTGCTGCTGGCCGTGATGGCCGGGATGTACGCCGTGTATCACGGACCCGAAGGCCTCCGATCCATCGCCACCCGGATCCACGACCTCACGCGTGTCCTGGCCGCGGGACTGAAGGCCGCAGGGCTTCCGATCGTGCACGACGACTTCTTCGACACGCTCCGCGTCGGAACGGACGTGGCGCGACAGGCCCTGGTGCGGCGTGCCGCCACGGGCGACCGCATCAACCTCCGCTATTACGACGACGGGGGCGTGGGCCTCTCGCTCGACGAGACCACGACCCCCGAGGACGTCGGCAGGCTTCTGGCCGTCTTCGGCGCGCCTGCCGACCTGGAACCGGCGTCCCGGGGCATGACCTCCGGGTACACGGGCCGAATGCCCCGCTCCACGCCCTACCTCACGGACCCGGTCTTCAGTTCGTACCGGTCCGAGACGGAGATGATGCGCTACATGCATCGCCTGTCCTCGCGCGACCTGTCGCTCACGACCAGCATGATTCCGCTCGGGTCGTGCACGATGAAGCTGAACGCGGCGGCAGAGCTCATTCCCATCACCTGGGCCCGGTTCGGTCGTCTGCACCCCTTCGTGCCGGAGGACCAGGCGGCCGGCTACCGTCGCATGATGGACGACCTGCGGGCCTGGCTGGGCGAGATCACCGGACTGCCCGGCGTGTCGCTCCAACCCAACAGCGGGGCGGCGGGCGAGTATGCGGGCCTCCAGGTCATCCGTGCGTATCACCGGGACCGGGGAGACCGGGACCGGACGGTATGCCTCATCCCCTCCTCCGCCCACGGGACCAATCCCGCGAGCGCCGTCATGGCCGGGATGGACGTGGTCGTCGTCGCCTGTGACGATCGGGGCAACGTGGACCTGGCCGACCTGCGTGCGAAGGCCGTGGCGCATGCCGACCGGCTGGCAGCGCTCATGATCACCTATCCGTCCACGCACGGGGTGTTCGAGGAGCGGATCCAGGAGATCTGCCACATTGTCCACGAGGCGGGCGGCCAGGTGTACATGGACGGCGCCAACATGAACGCCCAGGTCGGCCTCTGCCGGCCCGGGGACTTCGGCGCGGACGTCTGCCACCTGAACCTGCACAAGACCTTCGCCATCCCGCACGGCGGCGGCGGACCCGGCGTCGGGCCCATCTGCGCTGCGCCGCACCTCTCCGCCTTCCTGCCGGGCCATCCGGTCATTCCCACGGGCGGAGAGCGGGCCATCGGGCCGATGGCTTCCGCGCCGTTCGGCAGCGCGGGCGTGCTCTTCATCTCGTGGGCCTACATCGCCATGCTGGGCGAGCCGGGCCTGCGGCAGGCCACGCAGATCGCCATCCTCAACGCCAACTACATGGCGTCCCGACTCCACGGGATGTTCGAGACCCTGTACACGGGCGAGAGCGGCCGCGTGGCGCACGAGTTCATCCTGGACCTGCGCGAGCTCCGACAGGAGTCCAGCCTCACGGAGGTGGACGTGGCCAAGCGGCTCATGGATTACGGCTTCCATGCGCCCACCATGTCCTGGCCGGTCCTGGGAACGATGATGGTCGAGCCCACCGAGAGCGAATCACGATCGGAGCTGGATCGGTTCTGCGAGGCCATGATCGCCATCCACGGCGAGATCCGGGAGGTCCTGGACGGTACCGTCCCCCCGGAGGACAACGTGCTCTCGAACGCTCCTCACACGGCGGCGATGGTGTCGGCCGACACCTGGGAACGGCCCTACTCCCGCGAGAAGGCAGCCTACCCGGCGGCCTGGCTCAGGCAGCACAAGTTCTGGCCGTCGGTGCGGCGCGTGAACGATGCCCACGGCGACCGCAACCTGGTCTGCTCGTGCGCGCCGCTCGAAGCGTACATGGACCAGGCCTGACGCTCCGCGACCGCGTCAGCCGGCCGGCCCGAGACGGTAGAGGCGGCCCGGAAGGGTCCGCCCGAGGAATTCGGCCACGTCCCGCGTGACCGCCGATACGGCCTCCCGGTCCACTCCGGTCGGGACGCCGAGGCGCTCCATGAGCCACAGCGTATCCTCGGTCGGAATGTTGCCTGTGGCGCCCGGAATGAACGGGCATCCGCCCAGTCCACCCAGTGACGTGTCGAAGCGCTGCACGCCCTCCTCGAGGGCGGCCGCGACGTTCGCGAGGCCCAGGCCCCGGGTGTCGTGGAGGTGGAGCACGAGATCCACGCCGGGCGCTGCGCCACGGACCGCGCGGACCACGCGCCGCACGTCCACCGGTCCGGCCAGACCGGTCGAGTCGGCCAGTGACAGGGACTCGATTCCCGCACGGGCGAACGTCGCGACGAGGTCCAGCACGAAGTCGAGGGGCGTGTCGCCCGGCTCGCCGTACCCGAAGACGGTCTGCAATCCGATCTGGACGGAAAGCCCCAGGCTCCGCGCCCGGTCGATCATCTCCGACGCCCGATCCACGCCGTCGGCCACGGTCATGTTGGCGTTGTCCCGCGCGTGGGTCTCGTTCGTCGCGATGGACAGGTCCACCGCCCGCAGGCCGGAATCCGCCGCCCGGACCACTCCGCGGAGGTTCAGGGCGAGGCCGCTGAAGACCGTCGGCCCGTCGGTCGGGAGCGCCTCGACGACCCGTTCGGCGTCCGCCATCTGCGGAACGCGGTCCGGGTGCACGAACGAGACGGCCTGGATCCGTCGCAGGCCGGCGGCCCCCAACGCCCGGATGATCCGGATCTTCCGGTCGGTCGGAATGGGCTTCGTCTCGAACTGGAAGCCGTCCCTCGGCCCCACTTCGCAGAGTTCGACGGCGCGTGGAAGCATGGATTGCGTCGTGCCGGCGGCGTCCGGGGAATTTCCCTCACGACGTGTCGCCCGGCGTTCGTACACTCGGGTGCTCACACCCTCAATCCGTCCCCGACCGAAATGTTCTTGCGCATCCTCGCGGCCGCCCTCGTCGTCCTGGTCCTGTTGCCGGACGGCGTGCGGGCCCAGGCCACGACCATCCACGACGGGCCGCTTTCCGAGCGGCGGGTATCGTACACCATGGAGGTCTCTCTGGACCCGGACCGGCGCGCCGTCTCCGGCCGGCAGCGGCTCACCTGGAGGAACCCCGATTCCGTCCCGGTGGACGAGCTTCAGTTCCACCTGTACCTGAATGCCTTCAAACCCGGGTCCACGTTCCAGGAGGAGTCCGGTGGGGTGCATCGCGGCTTCAGTTCGCAGGACGACGACCGCTGGGGCGGCATCACGGTACAGCGCATGCGGATCGCCTCCGACCTGCCGGCTGACCTGGCCGGATCGCTGGCCTACCCGGGCCCGGAGGTCGACATCACGGACCGCATCCGGTTCATCCAGCCGGACGATGACAACGCCGACGACGAGACCGTCATCGCGGTGTCGCTGCCGCGGGCCGTGGAACCGGGAGAGACCATCGCGCTGGACATCGACTTCGAGTCGATCATGCCGCGCATCATCGCCCGCACCGGGTTCGACGAGGACTCCGACGGACGCCCGTTCTTCTTCGTGGGACAGTGGTTTCCGAAGATCGGCGTGTACGAAGTGCCGGGGCAGCGCTACGTCCCGGCCGATGCCTCCCGTGGTGCCTGGAACACGCACCAGTTCCATTCGAACAGCGAGTTCTATGCCGACTACGGGACGTACGACGTGACGCTGCGCGTTCCGGAGTCCTTCGTGGTGGGCGCCTCCGGCGTGCGGGTGGAGGAATCCTCCGACGGCTCCTCGCAGGTGCTTCGGTACCGGGCGGACGACGTCCACGACTTCGCCTGGACGGCCTACGAGGGGTACCTCGTGTTCGAGGACCAGTGGGAGCACGTGGCCATCCGCCTGCTGCTCCGCCCCGAGCACGCGGACCAGGTGGCCCGTCACTTCGACGCGGCGAAGTTCGGCCTGGACCGGTTCACCGCGTGGGTGGGAGAGTACCCGTACACCACGCTCACCCTCGTGGACGGCCTCGGCGGCTCGAACGGCATGGAGTACCCGACGCTCATCACGTGCGGCACGTACTACCGAATGCCCGGGTGGCTGCGTGCACCCGAGATGGTGACGGTGCACGAGTTCGGTCACCAGTATTTCTACGGCCTGCTGGGGTCCAACGAGTTCGAGGAAGCCTGGCTGGACGAGGGGATGAACTCGTACGTGGAGTCACGCGTCATGGACGACGCGTACGGGCCCGGGGCCATGATGTCGCTGCCCGGGCTTCCGATCGGGGACCGGGACATGCAGCGGCTGAGCTACACCAAGGACGATCCGTCGCGGGGCGCCCTATTCACCTGGTCGTGGAAGTACCGCTTCGGCGACTACGGAAAGGCTTCCTACGCCAAGCCGGCGACCATCATGAACGCGCTCGAGGGGTACCTGGGATGGGAGCGCATGAGGACCTTCCTGCGTACCTACTATGAACGGTGGCGTTTCCGGCATCCCACGACGCGGGACCTGCAGGACGTCGCGGAGGATGTCGCGGGCGAGGACCTGGACTGGTTCTTCGACCAGTACGTGTACGGCACGGCGGTCCTGGACTACGCGATCGACTCGATCGGCAACACGGAAGTGGCCGATCCGTCCGGCGCCGACAGCGTGGACTGGTACCGCAGCCGGATCCGCGTGGAGCGCGTGTACGACGGGACGTTTCCGGTCACGATCCGGGCCCGGTTCGCGGACGGCTCGACGGAGGACGTACGGTGGGACGGCGTCTCGCGGTGGGAGGAGTTCACGTTCACGAAGCCCGTGCGGCTCGAGGAGGCCTACATCGATCCGGACGACATTCTCTGGGTGGAAACCGATCGGCTCAACAACCGCCGCACGCTGGCACCCTCCGACGCGTTCGCCGGCCGGGAGCGCCGCAAGTTCACCACGCGCTTCCAGCAGATCCTCTACGTCATCCAAGCCCTCTTCTAGCCGCGAGACGACATGTTGCTGACCTCCTTCGCCGCCGGCCTCCGCGCACTTCGTTCGCGCCCCGGCCTTGCCGCGCTCCTCTTCTTCGTGAACCTCGCCGTGGCCCTCGTGCTGTCCATCCCGGTGGGGGTGGCGCTCGACCGCGCCGTCGCCACGACGGGATTCGACGGTGACCTGGCGGCCGGACTGGACTTCGTCCTGCTCGCGGACATCGCCCAGCGAAGCCCCGACCTGTTCATCATCCTGTCCCGGCAGCTCTTCTGGATCGTGCCCTTCATCCTGGCCTGGAAGGCCGCTCTCGGGGTCGGTCTCGTCCATGCGCTCCGGGGAGACGCCGCGGGATCGTTCTGGACGGGCGTAGGACGTCATTTCCGCCGCGCGTTCGGAATGGGACTCCTGTACCTGGCAGGGGCCGCCATCGTGATCGGCACCGCCGTCGTGATCGGTACGGCGATCGCCGCGATGTCGGGCGAGGTATGGACCTACTGGACCTGGGTGCTCATCGTACCCCTCATGGTGGTGGTCGGACTCGCCAAGATCGACCTGATGCACGACTTCGGACGGATTGCCATCGTCCTGGAAGGGCGTCCCGTCTTCGCCGCCTTCTTCGCGGGAATCCGCTTCCCGCTGAAGCACGGCTCGACGTTCCTGCTGTACGTGCTCTGGGCCGTTCCGGCCGCCCTCTTCTGGGTCCTTCCCACGGTGGTCGAGGCCACCGTCGGGGCGTCCATCCTCGTGTTCATGGTCCAGCAGATCGTCCTGTTCGGGCGCGCGGGCATCACGGTGGGATGGATCGGGAGCGAGGTGGCGTATTTCGAGGCCGCGACGACCCCTCGGTGGGCTCCCGACGTCGTCACCACGGACGAGGCACCCGACACGCAGGTCGGCCTCGCCTGAGGCCGGCGCCTGCCGGGGGCCGGGAAATCAACGGGGCCGGATGCCGCCACATGACACCCGGCCCCACGTCGAGGACCATTCGGGCCGCATCCCCCAGGGGGGGCGGATCGACCTATCACACGGAGGAGGTAGTGCGATCGTCTGCCTGGCCTCGACGAAGTGCAACGGCGGGTCGGATGTCGCCCAGCAGCGCGCGTGCCTCGTCCTCCATCGGGACGAAGAGCGAGGAGGGCCCTCCCTCGGCCACGACCTCGTTGACGAACCGCGCCAGGGCAAGCCGCTCGTTCGACGTGACGTCGTCGTCGTCGAGCAGGTGCATGAGACGCGACCAGATCGAGTCTCCGATCTCTCCCCGCACGTAGCGCGCGAAGAGAATGGAAAGGGAAACGCCCGAGCGGTGCAGAGAGGCAGTGGCCATGATGTTCTCGCAGGCTGGAAGATGAACGGTTCCGGGTACCGGTCTATTGCAAAGGTCCTGCCAAAATGCCCCGGAGTGACGCCATGCCCACCGTGTGGCGTCCCCGAAATCCGTCCGGCACCCCGTATCGGGCCCGCGCGCAGGGAATAGGCCGACCGCCGCTATCGCACGGGCCCGTGTCCCCATTGAATCAGACGCGAGGCGTTTCATAACCCCTGTCCTTCCCCCGGTCCGGCCTGACCACGGAGGCGGACATCTTTTCCCGCCCGCGGACGATCAGGCCACCGTGCGCTCGGCCTCTTCCCGGCCGCCCAGGTCGAACCACTCCGCCACGCCGTCCGCCCGGGAAAGATCGGCCCGGTGCACGAATTCGTTCGAATGCGGATCGTACCGGTAGTCGTCCTCCCAGTCCGCTGCGTTCGCTCCGATCTGCCGGATGGCGTCCAGGACGAGATCCAGCTCGGCGTCGGTCATCGTCGGATGCAGCGAGAGGCGCACCCAGCCTGGCTTGGCCGAGAGATCCCCGTGGTCGATGGCCTCGGTGATGCGCCGGGACCGGTCACGATCGACGTGCAGCAGATAGTGTCCGTACGTCCCCGCGCACGAGCAGCCGCCCCGCACCTGGACTCCGTACCGGTCGTTCAGCAGCTTCACGACCAGGTTGTAGTGCACGTGGTCCAGGTAGAAGGAGATGACGCCCAGGCGATCATCGAGGGGGTCAGCCAGGATATGCAGACCCGGAACGGCGCGCAGGGCGGGGAACGCCCTTGCCAGGAGCTCCTCCTCCCGCTCCCTTATCCTGTCCGGGTCCATCCGCTCCTTGAGGCGAACCGCAAGCGCCGCCCGGATGGTCTGCAGGAAGGCCGGCGTCCCTCCGTCCTCCCGGTCCTCCAGGCTCTCGACGAACCGGTGCTCGCCCCACGGATTCGTCCAGTTTACCGTTCCGCCGCCCGGATGGTCGGGCACCCGGTTGCGATCGAGCCTGCCGTCGAACACCATCACGCCGGCCGATCCCGGGCCGCCCAGGAACTTGTGCGGAGAGAAGAAGATCGCGTCGAGCCTCTGGAGCGGATCCGCGGGGTGCATGTCGATCGGGTCGTAGGGGGCGGAGGCCGCGAAATCGGCGAAACAGAGGCCGCCCGCCTCGTGCATGATCCGCGCGAGCGCGTGCAGCGGCGTGCGGACCCCGGTCACGTTGGAGCACGCGGTGAACGAACCGATCAGGGGCCGTCCCTCGAAGCGCGCAACGGCCTCCCGAAGCTTGTCCGGATCCACCAGCCCCCCATCGCCCGGATCCACGCACACGACCTCCGCGAGCGTCTCGAGCCAGGACGTCTGGTTGGAGTGATGCTCCATGTGCGTGATGAACACCACCGGCCGCTCCCGGTCGGGGAACGAGACGTGGGGCAGCAGACGCTCGGGGATCCGTAGCCCCAGGATCCGCTGAAGCTTGTTCACCATGCCCGTCATCCCGCTTTCCTGGGCGATGATCACGTCGGACGGGCCGGCGTTCACGTGCCGCTTGATGATCCGCCTGGCCTCGTGGTAGGCCCGCGTCATGGACGTGCCGGTCACGCTCGACTCGGAGTGCGTGTTGCCTACGAACGGTCCGAACACGTCGGCCATCTGCCGCTCGATGGGACCGTAGAGCCTGCCCGACGCGATCCAGTCGGCGTAGACCAGCTTCTGCGAACCGTACGGCGTGTCGAAGCGCGCGTCGTGTCCCACGATGTTTCGCCGAAACGGCTCGAACCAGGCTTCCTGTGCAGACATGGGCTTCCATTCCGGATGAGCACTCCCTCAACGGAATCGGCGCACGCCGGGATCCCGCCCGACGCCGGACTCACGAGAGCACGATTTCCCTTCGGAGCCGCGCGACGGGTACGCCGAGGGCCTCCCGGTACTTGGTCACCGTTCGGCGGGCAATCTGGAATCCCTTCGCGTCGAGCATTTCGGCGATCCGCTGGTCGGAGAGTGGCCTGGCCTTGTCCTCCTGCGCGATGATCCCCTCGATGATCGCCTTCACCTCCTTGTTGGAGACCTCCTCGCCGCTGTCGGTCGCGAGACCTTCGGAGAAGAAGTGCTTCAGTTCGTACACGCCGAAGTCGCACTGCACGTACTTCCCGTTCACGACCCGACTTACCGTCGAGATGTCCATGTGGATGATCTCGGCGATGTCCTTGAGGATCATGGGCCGGAGGTTGCCCTCCCCGAACTTGAAGAAGTCCTCCTGCAGGTGGACGATGGCCTCCATGACCTTCATCATGGTATGGCGGCGCTGCTGGATGGAGTTGATGAACCAGCGGGCGGTCTCGAGTTTGGTCTTGAGGAAGTTGCGCGTGTCGGAGTCGTAGGAGACACCGCGTCCCTGTTTCTTGTCCGAGACGATCTGCTCCAGCATCCGACGGTACTCGCGGGAGATCCGCAGCTCCGGCGTGTTGCCCTGATTGAGCGAGATCAGGAAGTCCTCGTCGTCGAAGCGGACCGTGAAGTCGGGCGTGATGTAGTTCTGCGCCGCGGTGAACTCGCCCTCGCCGGGCTTGGGGTTCAGGCGTTGTACCAGCTCGAACGCTTCCTTGAGCTCCTCCCCGGTGACGTCGAGACGCTTCATGATCTGGTCGAAGTGCTTCATGGTGAACGCCTTGTAGGCGTCCTCCAGCATCCGCGTCGCCACGTCGCAGCCGGGCGTCTCGGGCGGAAGCACGTCCAGCTGCACCAGGAGGCACTCCCTCAGATCCCGCGCGGCGATGCCCACCGGTTCCAGGCGCTGTACCCGGCGCAGGACCTGCTCCACGTCCGAGTCCTCCATGAACACGCCGTAGTTGAAGGCGATGTCGTCCGTGATCGACTCGAGCGACCGTCTCAGGTACCCGTCCTCGTCGATCGATCCGATGATCTGCTCCGCGACGACCCGCTCGTCGTCCGTGAAATCGGCGAAGGACAGCTGGTCCGTCAGGTATTCGGCCATGGACACCCGGGCGGGCATCGGAAGCTCGCGACGGTCGTCCTCGTCCGACTGGTCCACCCGCGCCTTGTGGCCGTACAACTCGTCTGCATCCGGCAGCAGCTCTTCCCAGTCGTAGTCCTCGTCGGAAGAATCAGACGGAGTCGCGTCCTCGTCCTCCGATTCCGTGGACGCGTCGTCCGACGAGGTTTCCACCTCCTCCTCGTCGCCTTCCTCGAGCAGCGGATTCGTTTCGAGCTCGGCCTTGATCCGCTGCTCCAGGGCGAGCGTGGGCAGCTGGAGCAGCTTGATGTACTGGATCTGCTGCGGCGAGAGCTTCTGCTGGAGCGACTGCCTCTGCTGGAGATTGAGCATG
>JAHEEH010000308.1 GCA_024640835.1 Bacteroidota bacterium | reverse complement strand
ATCTCGGTCCGCACGGCGGCCGGAGACATCGTGCCCGTTTCGGCGCTCGTCCAGACGCAGCGCGGGCGGGCGCCGACGTCCGTGCAGCGGATCGACGGCCTCCGGGTCAACTACATCAGCGCGAACCTGGAGAAGGGGGTGGCCCTGGGCGACGCCGTGGATCGTATCCGGTCCGAGATCTCCCAGATGAGCCTGCCGGACGGTTTCTCGGTCACGTTCGGAGGCGAGTACGAGGAGCAGCAGAAGGCGCAGCGCGACTTCCTGATCGCCATCCTCCTCGCCCTCTCGCTCATCTACATGGTGATGGCCGGGCAGTTCGAGCGGTTCCTGGACCCGCTGATCGTGATGTTCGCGGTCCCGGTGGCCATCATCGGCGTGGTACCGACCCTGATCCTGACGTCGACCTCCCTCAACATGCAGTCCATCATGGGGCTCGTCATGCTGATCGGCATCGTGGTCAACAACGCGATCGTGCTGGTCGACTACATCAACCTGCTCCGGCGCGAACACGACATGCCGGTGCTGGACGCGGTGATCGAGGCCGGCCGGCTGCGTCTGCGACCCATCCTGATGACGACGCTCACGACGGTCCTCGGACTGCTGCCGCTCGCCATCGGACTCGGAGCGGGCGCCGAGATCCAGGCGTCCCTCGCACGCGTGGTGATCGGCGGCCTGACGGCGTCGACCATGGTGACGCTCGTGCTCATTCCCGTCGTCTACGTCACGGCCTACGCGGCCCTGGCTCGCGTGAAGGCCCTGGCCTGGTTCGGAGGGCGCAAGCCCGCGGCGGTCGTCCACCCTGCCGAAAGCTCCTGACCGGAACGGTGTCCCTGGAACGACTCGGGCTCACGGAAGGCCAGCGGAACGCCTTCGCCACGCTCCTGGCGGACGGCCTGGAGCTGGGGCGGGTCCTGGCGGTCGACCGGAACGACCTCCTGCTGGGCACGGAGTCCGGAGCGATCCGGGCCGAGCCGACGGGCCGCCTGCGGCATGCCGCCGACTCGGACCAGGATCTTCCGACGGTCGGGGACTGGGTGGCGATCCAGGTCGTGGACGAGGGGCGCTTCGCCATCGTGACCGGGGTGATGCCGCGGTCGACCCTGCTCAGACGCCGTACCCCGGGCGGGCGCACCGAATACCAGATGATGGCGGCGAACGTCGACGTGGCGCTCATCGTGCACGCGGCAGACCGCCCGGTGCACGAGCGCCGGATCGAGCGGTACCTGGTGGTCGCGAAGGACGGCGGGGTGGAACCGCTCATCGTCCTTTCCAAGACCGACATGCTCACGGGACCGGAGCTGGGCGCGGCGCTCGATGCCGCGCGCCGGATGGGGGACGCCGTCGCGGTCACGAGCATGCGGGAGGACGGACTGGCCGCGCTGGAGGACCGCCTCATCCCCGGTCGAACGTACGTGCTTCTGGGGCCGTCCGGAGTGGGGAAGTCCACGCTCCTGAACCGGCTCCTGGGCGAGGAGACCTTCGAGACGCAGGAGGTCCGCGAAACCGACCGGAAGGGACGCCATACGACGACGCGCCGCCATCTCGTGGCCCTGCCATCCGGCGCACTGGTCATCGATACCCCGGGCCTGCGGGAGCTCGGCATGACCGACATGCGGGAGGGGGTCGACGAGACGTTCCAGGACCTCGCGGAGCTCGCCGAAGCCTGTCATTTTCGTGACTGTACCCACACGTCCGAGACGGGGTGTGCCGTCATGGCGGCAGTCGAGGCCGGGACCCTGGACCGTGGCCGGTACGAGAGCTTCCTCCGCCTGGAGCGCGAAGCGGCGCACTACGAGCGGGACTACGTCGAGCGGCGCCGACGCGACAAGGCGTTCGGGAAGATGGCGCGCGAGATCTTGAAGCGGAAGCGCGACCGCCGGTGAGGCGGCGGCTCCGCGGGCTCCCCTTCTTCCTACTCGTCGCTCTTCTTCTTCACGCCCTTGGGCTTGGGCACCAGCACGTTGTCCACGAGACCGTAGTCGCGGGCCTCCTCGGCGCCCATCCAGTAGTCGCGGTCGCCGTCCTTCTCGATCTGCTCGGGAGTCTGGCCCGTGTGCTCGGCCAGGATCTCGTACAGCCGCTGCTTCATCTTGAGGATCTCGCGGGCGTGGATCTCGATGTCCGAAGCCTGGCCCTGGAGGCCCCCCATCCACGGCTGGTGGATCATGATGCGCGAGTTGGGGAGCGTCGCCCGCTTGCCCTTCGAGCCGGCGGCCAGCAGCACCGAGCCCATCGAGGCCGCGAGGCCCACGCAGATCGTCGCGCAGTGGCACGAGATGTACTGCATGGTGTCGTACACCGCGAGGCCCGAGTCGATCGATCCGCCGGGCGAGTTCACGTAGATGTTGATGTCCCGCTCCGGATCCTCGCTCGCCAGGAAGAGCAGCTGCGCCACCATCAGGTTGGCCACCGCATCGTTGATGGGGGTGCCCAGGATGATGATGCGCTCCTTGAGCAGGCGGCTGAAGATGTCGTAGGCCCGCTCCCCGCGCGACGTCTGCTCGACCACCATGGGCACGAGGGTGCCCCAGGACGAGGTGTCGACCGGACCGCTGTAGATGTCGCCGGGCAGTCTGCCCATGCCCTTCGCGAACTTGGTGAAGGAGTCGACCATGTCGGATCAGATTCTGGTGGTGGCGGTGCAGTCTACCGGGCGCCTCAGGGCCGGTTCCGGGTGCGATCAGTGATCGTGGTCGTGGTCGTGATCGTGGTCGTGGTCGTGGTCGTGCTTCCGCTCGGCGGCGTATGCGTCACGATCCCGGTCTTCGATCACAACCAGTCCGGCCAGGTGGTCGAGCACCTTGGCCGTATGGAGCCGCTCGTTGACCTGCTGCATCAGGTTGGGCATCGAGCGGTAGTACTTGGACAGGAAGTCCGCCGGCATGCCCTGCCCGGCCGCCATCTCGGCGAAGTAGACGTCGCGGTCCTCGTCCGTCACCTCGAAGCCCTGCTCGTCCGCCACGCGATCCCGGATGAACATCCAGCGCGCCTGCCGGGTGGCCTCGGGTCGACCGGCTTCGCGGAAGCCCTCCTCGTCGAAGTCCCGGGGCATGCGGTCCCCGAGCTGCTTCTTGAAATCCTCGAACCGGCCGTCCAGGACCATCTCCACCACGGACGCCGGCACCTCGAAGCCGTGTCGGTCCAGCACGGCCGCCACGAGGTCCCCCTCGAACATCTCCCTGGCCGTGCGGTCCACGGAGGCCTGCATGCGGGTGCGAAGGTCCGCCCGGAACGTCTCCGTGTCGCCGATTTCGCCATTCGTCAGCGACTTGACGAATTCGTCGTCGAACTCCGCCATGTCCCGTCTCTTGACCTCCTTGACCGTCGCGTCGAACGGCGTCTCCTCGCCCGTCTCCGTGCGGACGAGACCGATCCGGGCCGACGCGCCGGCCGCGAGGCCCACGAGCGCCTTGCGCGTGGCCTCGGGCAGTTCCTCGTTGTTCACGAAGAACGACACGTCCTCGCGCTTCTCGCCCACGATCGGGGTGCCGGTTTCCGGATCCACCCGCTGGAGG
>JAHEEH010000307.1 GCA_024640835.1 Bacteroidota bacterium | reverse complement strand
ACTTACCCGCCAGGGCTCGACCCTCGGGACGGTGGCCTACATGAGCCCGGAGCAGGCGAGGGGGCAGGACGTGGATTCGCGGACGGATCTCTACTCGCTGGGCACGATGCTCTACGAGATGGTCTCGGGGCGGCTGCCCTTCGGAGGGGACTATGAGCAGGCGATCCTGTACGGCATCCTGAACGAGGATCCCGATCCGCTCACGGCCCTCCGGACGGGGGTGCCGATGGAGATGGAACGGATCACGCACAAATTGCTCTCGAAACAGGCTGAATACCGCTACCAGACGGCGGCGGACCTCATTGCGGATCTGAAGGCGATGGACATGTCGGGGAGCGGGACCACCAGGCGGAGCATGCCGGCGACGGCGGCGGTCACTACGGCGCCCGCTCCGCGAACGCTCCCGAAATGGGTATACGGGGCAATTGTCGGCGCGCTGGTGCTCGGGGCGGCCGGGGCCTGGATGTTCGGGCTCGGCCGAAGCGTGCCGGCAGCGAGCCTGCCGTCGGTACGGTCGGAGATCTTCCCGGAGGGTGGCCGGGTTCCCCAGGCGCTGGCCCTCTCGCCCGATGGGAGCCAGCTGGCCTACTCAGACGCGGCGGATGGGCGGGTGTGGATCCGGGACCTCGAATCGGGGTCAGAACGCGATCTGCCGAATACGTCCAACGTGATCGAGCTGGATTTCTCGCCGGACGGTGCGTGGCTTCTTCTCGACCAGGTGTACTCGGTGCAGCGGATCCCGGTGGCGGGAGGCAGTCCGGTAACGCTGGTTACGACCGAAAGCAGCGCACCGCACTCCAGCTGGGTCGATGACCAGACGATTCTGTTCGATGATCTCGCGAGCATTCATGAATTGTCGCTGGTGAGCGGCGAAGTGCGCATTCTGGCCACGGCCGACACGGCGAACGGTGAGCTTCGCCTGATCTATGGACGCATCGCACCCGACGAGAGGCAATTCCTCGCACTGATCGTGCGTGATCCCATGGAATCGCAGGTGGGATTCTACACCTATCCGGACGGCGAGCTGCTCGCGAAGGCTGACCTCGGCAATGTCACATTTCGCCCTGCAAGTTCCGGGCATCTGCTGACGGTAGAGAACTCGGTGCTGTCGGCACGTCCGCTGAATCCCGGGACTGCCGAGGTATCCGGCACGGAGATACTGCTGGCAGAGCGGGTCTCCGAAACAGGCTGGGACCTGTCCCCCGGCGGACTGCTCGCGTGGGCGCCTGTCACCAGTTTCCAGTTCCTGTCCAGTGCCCGGATAGCACCCGAGACCCGGTTAGCCATGGGCCGTGGCGCAGACAATACGGAATTCCTGCCGGTGCCGGTGGACCACTACGGGAAATTGCGCGTCAGCCCGGACGGCTCCCGAATGGCGGTGGAAAAGTGGCTCCCGAACGATGCCGGCTCGGATATCTGGGTGATCGACCTTTCGACGGGCATCCGCGAACAGCTGACGTTCGACAACACCGGAAGAGGCCCGACCTGGTCTCCGGACGGCGACTCTCTGCTGGCGGTCATCACCGCCCCGGACGGAATGTCCCGCCTCGACGTCTTTGCAGCCGACGGTTCGGGTTCGGCACGCACCGTCTACCTGGACTCGCAAACCCTGGCGAATCCGTCGTGGTCCGGCGACGGAAATCTGATAGCCGTGGTTCGGGGCAACGTGGCCAATCTCTCCGAGATTCTGTTCGTCGATCCGGCGACCGCGACCACGCGTGCCGGCGTGGAGACGGCCCGCGGAGTGGACGATCCGGTCTTCTCCCCGGATGGGAGGTACCTGGCCTTCGGGCGAGAGGCGGGGATATTCGTGCGACCCACGGGTTCGGAAGGCGGAGAGTGGGATGTTTCGCAGGGATCCGGACTCATGCCGCAGTGGGCGCCCGACGGGTCGGCGGTCTATTTCGTAAACGGGGGGCGGATCATGCGAATGCCCGTCGACGCGAAAGGCCGTTTCAGGAGGCTGGCCGTCGCTGCGGAGGTCGTCGTACAGAACGGCGTGCAGTCCCTCTACTACTCACCCTTACCCCAATCCGGCGAGCTGATCTTCGTCCAGGGCCCGGACTACGGAATCGAAACCGGGCCCGTAGCCATTCATCTCCTGTCGAATGCACTCGGTGCGATCGGCCGGCTGGCGCCGGTGGTCCGTTGAGGATCCCGGTCCGTGACGTGAAGCACACAATTCTCCCATGACCGGTCTCCACCTCTCACATTATCGTATCACGTCCGAGCTCGGCCGCGGCGGCATGGGCATCGTGTACCGCGCCGAGGACACGAAGCTGGACCGTACGGTGGCGCTCAAGGTGCTGCCCCCGCACGCGTTGGCGAGCGAGGACGACCGCGCCCGCTTCTACCGCGAGGCCCGGGCGGCGGCCAAGCTCAGTCACGCGCACATCTGCCACGTGTACCAGGTGGACGAGGCCGTGCTCATCGAGCAGGGCTCCTCGCCGGCACCGGACGCCGAGAAGCGCCCCTTCATCGCGATGGAGTACGTGGACGGGGAGTCGCTCGCCGCCCGCATCGCGAAGGGCCCGATGAAACTCGACGAAGCCATCCGGCTCGCGACCGAGATTGCGGAGGCCCTCGGTGTGGCGCACGAGGCGGGTGTCGTCCACCGCGACATCAAGTCGGGCAACGTGATGCTGACGGCGAAAGGCGAGGCGAAGGTGCTCGACTTCGGGCTCGCGAAGACCGCCGCATCGACACAGCTCACGCGGCAGGGCTCGACGCTCGGCACGGTGGCGTACATGAGCCCGGAGCAGGCACGTGGAGAAGAAGTGGACCGCCGGACCGATCTGTGGGCGCTCGGCGTGGTGCTCTACGAGATGATCGCCGGCCGGCTGCCGTTCGCAGCGGACTACGAGCAGGCGGCGCTCTACGGCATCCTGAACGAGGATCCGGAGCCGCTGACGGCCGTGCGTACGGGCGTGCCGATGGAACTGGAAAGGGTGGTCGCGAAGCTTCTTCGCAAGGACGTTCGCCACCGGTACCAGAACGCGGCGGGCCTGGTCGCCGACCTGGAGGTGATGACTCAGCCCGGGTCGGCCATACGCTCCGCCGTGCATTCGACCGTTCGTCCCGTCGCGGCGCTCGCGGTGGACGCGCGGCCGACACGGCGTCTGCCGACGTGGTCCGTTACGGCAGCAATCGCGGTCGCGGCACTCGTCGTGGGATTCCTGGGTGCCTGGCTCACCGGGCAAGAACCGGAGTCGGCGCCCGAGCCCACGTTGTCCCTCCGCCTCCCGCTGCGCAGCGATCAGCGCCCGCTCGGGGTGAGAATCCACCCTGACAATCGGCATGTGCTGATCGCTACCGGAGATTCTACGGACTCCACCCCGCGAATCGTGGTTGTCGACATGGAGACAGGCGAGCAGCGAGTCCTTTCGGGTACGCTGGACGTTCAGTCCTTCGACATCTCGCCCGACGGGGAGTGGGTGCTGTTCGGCACGGGGTTCTACCTGGCCATGGTGCCGTTTCAAGGGGGCGAGCCGACCCGGCTCGTGGACAGCCAGCAGGTCGGCGCGGTTTCCTGGGGACCGGACGATTCCA